>CAYXGE010000058.1:0-12094 GCA_964464435.1 uncultured Methylophilaceae bacterium | reverse complement strand
TGAATTTGCTGACATTTTTGATTTTGGCGACGAGGTAAGACTCGATGATTTAACCGAACAAGCCAGATTATTTACGGTAATTGGGGCTGCATTGCGCGAGGAGATTGTGCCATGAGTCAGCAGATTAACCTCATAAATACCGCGCTTATTAAGCAAAAGGATTTTTTAACACCTGCTACCATAAGCTCAGTATATCTGTGTTCCGCACTATTGATGTTAGGCTGGTATTGGGTAAGTCAGCAAGCACTTACTCAGGCAATACAGCAGAGAGATAGCGCAAACGCAACCTTAGTAGAGGTGCAAGCAAGAGTTACGCAAGCCACGGCAATGCGCGCACCAAGGGCGCCTAGTCAGGCACTATTAATGCAATTAGAGAAACTTAAAGGTCAACAACAGATGCAATCGCACATATTGAACATGGTGAATAAAACCAAAGCTAATACTGCTTCTGGTTTGGCGAATACTATGCGCGGATTTGCAAGGCAGTCTGTGGATGGTTTGTGGCTGACAGGTTTTAATTTAGACGCTGAACATCAAGCGATGACGATACGTGGACGCAGTGTACATGAAAATTTACTACCGCTTTATATGCAACAACTTGGTCAGGAAAACGTGTTTTCCGGTCAACATTTTGGCGGTTTACAAATGAAGCGAGTGACACCATCTGCGGTGTCAATCACAGCAAAAAATGCTTCAAGCAGCGCAGCGACTTCTGCGCCAGTTGCACCACCGCAATATATTGAATTTGAATTGCAAGCAATTAAAAAAACAAACGCATCAGAGCTTGCGAATGCCCCACAGGCAAAACCTGCTGAGGTGAAATCATGACACTGAATTGGCAAACTATCACCAGTAAAATTGAGGCACTTAACCATCGGGAGCGTTGGATGGTGCTGATTGCTGGCATGGTTGTCATTTATGCAATCTTGAATGCTATCTTGCTTGGACCAGTGCTAGATAAAAAAGCAACGGTTCTCGGCGAGTTAGCACAAACACAAGCGCAGACAGCAGACCTTAACCAACAGCTTGTTGCTTTTTCTCAGCATCCTGTAGAAAATCCCGACGCTCAAAATCAGCAAAAACTTAAAGCCATCACTGAGCAAATTCGTACACAAAATGCAGCGCTAAATGCATTAAATGACAAGCTAGTAAGCCCAGAAGCTATGACAAGCCTACTCAAAAAGTTATTGCAAAAAAGTACATCCCTAAATTTAGTAGCTATGCAAACGCTAGCCCCAGAAGACATTGCCAGTGAAAAACCAACGGCAACTACTGCAACACGTTTGCAAAGCAATAGTGAAGTAAACATGGGTTTATTTAAGCATGGCGTGAAAATGACCATTGCAGGCAATTATTTAGATTTACTGCAATATGTAACTGCGCTAGAGCAATTACCTATGCAAATTTATATGGGAGAAAGTGAGTTGCAGGCTAAGGATTATCCTGTAAGCGAACTCACTATGACATTGTATACACTGAGTCTGGAGCAGGCATGGCTCACTATTTAATATTCTTATTAATGTGTGTGACTGCAAATGTATATGCCGATACATTACGTGACCCCACGACCCCTGCAATGGCTTGGATGCCTGCATCGACTGCAGAGCAGGCGCTAAACCTTAATCCAGAACTGCAATCAGTCATTTTGGGGACACAACAGCAGGCGGCCATTATTAACGGTAAGTTGGTGCCGCTTGGTCAGCAGTATGAACAATATAAATTGGTTAAATTAAGTGAAAATTCAGCCATTTTAAGGGCTGCCGATGGTTCACAACAGGTGTTAAAAATGCGGTTTCCAATCGAAAAGACGCCAGCGAATAACAATAAGTTACTTAATAAAACAATAGTAAAGAATAAGTGAGAAGACTAATGAAACGACTGATCATGCAATATTTACTCATGGCTATCTTGCCGATGATAAGCGCGTGCGCAAGCTTTGAAACTGCACAGCCAAACAACCTTAATAGCAAAATGCAAGAGGCGCTGACGCCCTCTGAAAAAGTGAAGCCAGAGCCTGCAATGCCTGCTGCTGTCAGTGATGCGCTATTGCCGCCAATTCAAATGGCAATGCCGAAAACAAAGGCTAAACAATTAGAGCCGCGCTTTGATTTGGTGATTAATCAAGCCCCAGCTGCACAGGTGTTAATGGGCATTGTGAGTGGCACGCGTTACAGCATGTTATTGCATCCTGATATTGCAGGAACGATTTCAGTGAATTTGAAAGATGTGACTGTAATAGAGGCAATGGAAGCTTTACGCGAACTATATGGCTATGAATATCGCGTTGAAGGTACGCGTATTATGGTAGAGCCACAAGCCATTCAAACGCGGGTGTTTCAGGTGAACTATATTGTCGGACAACGTAATGGATCATCCGATACCAAGGTTACGTCGGGCTCTGTATCCAATGCGAATAATGGCACTGGGCAACAAGGAGTTGGCACTGGGGTAGTGGGTAATACCGCAGGTAGCACTGGCAATATTAATCAAGCGGCAATGGTGAGTAGCAGTATTACCACAACCACCCACAATGACTTTTGGCCAGATTTAATTGCTTCGCTTAATGGCATTATAGGCAATGAAAATGGTAGAAAAGTAGTCGTCAACGTGCAATCAGGTGTCATCGTGGTACGCGCCATGCCAACTGAGATTCGTCATGTAGAAACTTTTTTAAAGTTAATGCAAGTTAATATTGAGCGTCAGGTCATTTTAGAAGCCAAAATCTTAAGTGTGACTTTAAATAATGATTCGCAAAGTGGCGTGAATTGGTCGGTGTTTGGAAGCAGTGGAAGTAGCCGCGGTATTGTGGGTAGCATTAACCCAAATACAACCTTAAATAATGTTGCAAATGGTGCAGTGAGTAATGCCAATATTACTGCAACTCAAGGCGCAACATTGGCCAGTGGCGCTACCAACTTAGGCGGGCCTTTATTTGCATTAGCATTGCAAGGCGTAAATTTCTCAGCACTGATAAATTTTTTAGAAACGCAGGGGGATGTTGAGGTGCTTTCTAGCCCAAGAATTGCCACCATTAACAATCAAAAAGCCGTGCTAAAAGTGGGCACAGATGAGTTTTTTGTGACTGGCGTTTCGCAAAATACAGTCGCCTCGGTGGGTGCTACCACCACTGTGCCGCAAGTCACCTTACAACCATTTTTCTCAGGTATTGCATTGGATGTAACCCCGCAAATTGATAAAGAAGACAATATTATCTTGCATATGCATCCCTCAATTAGCCAAGTCACTACCGTCAATAAACAGCTCAGTTTGGGAGGGGTGAATAACGAAGTCAATTTGCCGTTGGCTTCTAGCACTATTAGCGAGACTGATAGCATTGTACGAACCCGCGATGGCAATGTGATTGCCATTGGGGGGTTGATGACTGAAAGCGCCAATAATACACGTTCTAAAGTACCTGGCTTGGGCGATATAAAAGGGCTGGGTAATGCTTTTAGGCAAAATGTTTCAAGAACCAGCAAAACTGAATTGGTCATTTTGCTCAAAGCTACCGTTGTGCAGGGGGCTGAAAGCTGGGGCGAAGATATGTTAGCTTCGCAAAAACGCTTGCAAGAAATGCGTCGTCAACCCCTTGATGAAGGGAGCTAACCATGTATCTCAATCATTTTGGATTACAAGAGTTTCCGTTTAGCATTACGCCAGATACTGAATTTTACTTTGCTTCAAACAGCTATCAAGAAGCCCTTAATACGCTGTTAATTGCAGTCTCCTCAGGTGAAGGGTTTATTAAAATTACTGGTGAAGTGGGCACAGGTAAAACCTTGTTGTGTCGCAAATTGATGAATAGTTTGGCAGACCCATTGCTAGGGGTGCAGTATAAGCTTGCCTATATTCCTAACCCTTACTTGGTCCCCCGTTCTTTACTCATGATGTTGGCAACAGAGTTAGGTATTAAAGCGCCAAGTACAAGCGGTCAGCATGAATTGTTAAATGCGCTTAATTTGGGTTTACTAAAGTTTGCTAAGCAAAATACTCGTGTTGTGGTGTGTTTGGATGAAGTGCAAGCTATGCCAACCGAAACACTGGAAGCTTTGCGTTTATTAAGTAATTTAGAAACAGAAAAACGCAAATTACTACAAGTAGTGATTTTTGGGCAGCCAGAACTGGAAGATAAACTTAATCATCCTTCAATACGCCAGCTAAAACAACGCATTACCTTTGAGTATCAACTAGCGCGTTTAAGCCGTGATGAGTTGCAATTTTATTTAAATCATCGCCTGCATATTGCGGGGTACCAGGGTGGACGTGTATTTACGCCATCAGCATTAAGGTTACTTTATACAAAATCAAAAGGTATTCCTCGTTTAGTGAATATTTTGGCGCATAAAGCCATGTTGGCTGCCTTCGGTAAAGGCCAAACAACGGTGTCAGTAAATGAAATTGCGGCCGCAGTATTGGATACCAAGGCGGCATCAAATACTTGGAAACCGCCAATATTTGCTTACTTTAAGTTGCTATGCATGGTGTGTGTTGCAAGTGTCACCATGTTGCTTCCCAGTTAGATATTAAAGTTTATATTGAGTTTGCAATGAGTTTAATTAACCAAATGCTACATGATTTAGAGCAGCGCAAGCCGCCAAATGGTCAAGTTCAGCCACCTGACGCCTTGCCTTGGGCTGTGCCATTAAAAACTGGCCAATCAAAACGGCATGTGTATTATGTGCTGATGATAGTGTTGCTTTGCGCACTGATTTTTGCTGGTTTTAAGTTGGTTTGGCCGTTACTCAGCAAAACCACCGTTGAGTTAAAAAGTGCGCATGCTGTGTCATCAGAAAGCCTTATTGGTCGAGACATGGTTACCTCACATAGTGAACATACAGCTTCGATGGTATTTAAACCAATCCAAGCGCAAACCCTGGTAAGTCTTGGGTTGGCTACACAATCTTCAATGAATTTGAGTTTTCAACCAAGCTTAGATAAAACCTTGCATATCAGCCTGGCAAACGGTTTAATTCACCACAAAAGCTCCAGCAAGCAACTGATACCAATACCTAAAGCTATCAATCAGCCTATTAGCTCTGAGGCTTCTAGCAATACTGTTTCAGAGGTGGTTGAAAATTCAGATGTATTGTTATCATCTGGAGCGATACCTATGCAGTTGGCAGGCAAGAGTCCAACGCTTAAGCCTATTGAAAAACCAATATTTAATAAAGTTACAACCCCAGCGCAGCAAGCGCTAAATGACTATCATCAGGCGGTGAGCCTTATTCAGCAAGGGCGAGTAAAAGAGGCGCAAGATCAACTGATGAATGCGCTGACAACGTCCCCAAATAATGATGACATTAGGCAGGTATTGGTTGGCTTGTTGGTAGAAAATAAACATCGCACAGAGGCTATGCAATTGTTAAAAGATGGCCTGTTGCTTAACCCTCAGCAAATAGGATTTGCCATCATGCTTGCCAGATTGCAATTAGATGCAGGTCAATCAGTTGAAGCGATGAGTACCTTAGAGAAAAGTTTGCCTTATGCTAAACAGGATGCCGCATTTCATGGGTTTTACGCCATGTTATTGCAACGTACTGAGCAACATGCGCTCGCTGTAAAACATTATCAAACTGCAATTAATCTGGATGGTGACGATGTTAAATGGTTGGTTGGCTTGGCAGTTTCATTGCAAGCTGAAGGCAAATCTCAAGAGGCAATGAGTGCATATCAAAAAGCGCAGTCTTATGGTTTAGAGGGCGAGTTAAGTAGTTTTGTTTCGCTAAAGCTCAAGCAACTTAATCAAGTATTAGCGCAACATGCGACATTACAATAATCGATTAAGCCATAGCTTTACAATGTTCTAGCCACAACTATACAACTCACCTGATTAGCTCCAGCTTGTTTCACCGTTTTGGCTAAGCTATTAAGCGTAGCCCCTGTTGTCATGACATCATCAAGTAACACCACATTTAAACCATCAAACTTTTGTGAGCACTCAAAGGCATTTTTCATATTTTTGACGCGATCTTTTAAGCTTAAACTTGCTTGAGGTGGCGATGGTTTGATGCGCTTGCAAGCTGACATATTTAATTCTAGACCAGAGTGTCGACTGATGATACGCGCTATTTCTAATGCCTGATTGAATCCACGTTCTTGTAAGCGACTTTTATGTAAAGGCATGGGAATGATGACGCTATGCTGGCTCAAATTAAAGCGCTGAATCATTAAATCGGCAAAGGTTTGCGCGATGTGCAAGGCTTGACCATATTTATAGCGTTGTAGCATCAGGTTAATCGGGTATGCATAACTAAATAATGCGCTGGAATAGTCAAAATCTGGGGGTGAGGCGATGCAGTTACCACAAATCTCTCCATGCACAGAAGGCAAAGCGCATTGTGGACAAGATGCTTGCGTCCAAGGCAGGCTGTTTGAACAAGCTTCGCAAATGGCTAAGTGGCCACCATCGCTGGCTTTGCATAACATGCAATGTGGCTTAAATAACAAATGATTAATTTTTGAGCATATGTTAATCAATTTTATAGTTTTCACTTAACAATGTATAATCCTAATTAAACAACCAATATTTATTGAATCATCAAGCAAGGAGTTGGCAATGGCTGAAAAAGTGATTACTGCCAAAAACCAAAGGCTAGCCGCACAAAGCTTTAATTTTTTTTCTTGTGTTGCAGTCATCATCCCAGTGTTGATTCCTATTTGGATAGCCGCTTCTATTTTTGTCTACGCATCATCCGCATGTCATCCCAACCCCAAGATTTGCGACTTTATTAAATACGGGGGTTATCGTTTTTATGGTTTAGTGGGCGCGCTGGTTGCGGTGCTTAACTTTAGCTCACAAATGGCTAAATGGGTAGGCGGTGGTTTGAATTTAGCACTGATTATTTGGGTCATCGCCATTTTGGTGGTTGTTCCCTTGGGCGTGCGTGATATCTTACGAGCAAAAAATGAACCTTGGCAAGATTTAACAATAGAGGAAACAACATGAGTGAAATGACAATATCTGCAGTGGATGTGACAACAATCAAGCGTCCTCAGTCTATAGAAACTAGCCCACAACGCTTTAGTGTGGCTGATATCATGGCGCTGTTTGAACAACCTTTTAGCGATTTATTGTTTCAAGCGCAAAGTGTGCACCGTGCTAATTTTGACCCTAACGCCGTGCAAGTCAGTACTTTGCTTTCTATTAAAACAGGGGGGTGTTCAGAAGATTGCGGCTACTGCCCACAAGCCGCGCGTTACCACACTGATGTAGAAAATGAGCCAATGATGCAGATAGACGAAGTGCTGTCTGCGGCAAAAGCGGCCAAAGAAAGTGGTGCGAGCCGTTTTTGTATGGGGGCTGCATGGCGTAGCCCTAAACAAAAAGATTTAGAACCTGTTTTAAAGATGATTGCCGAGGTCAAAGCCCTAGGGTTAGAAACCTGTGCTACCTTGGGAATGCTCAAAGAAGGGCAAGCTGCCCAGCTAAAACAAGCTGGCTTAGATTACTACAACCATAATCTAGATACTGCCCCTGAGTTTTATGGTGATGTGATTACAACGCGCACCTATCAAGACCGTTTAGATACCCTAGACAGCGTGCGTGAAGCCGATATTAACGTGTGCTGTGGTGGCATTATTGGTATGGGAGAAAGCCGCGTTCAACGTGCAGGTTTAATTGCGCAACTTGCCAATATGGAACGCCCACCTGAAAGCGTACCCATTAATTTGCTTACACAGGTAGAAGGTACGCCGCTTCATGGTACAGAAGAGTTAGACCCTTTAGAGTTTGTGCGCACCATTGCTGTGGCACGCATTACCATGCCCAAAAGTTTTGTACGTTTATCTGCAGGGCGCCAAAGCATGAGTGAAAGTACACAAGCACTATGTTTTGTGGCAGGTGCAAACTCTGTTTTTTATGGTGAAAAGTTACTGACTACAGGTAACCCAGAAGCCGATACTGATAAAAAACTCTTTGCTAAATTGGGCATACACCCTATTTAATGCGTGGTTACTTATAGAGCCATCGTTTGGATTGTTAAAGATTTTTGATTAATGCTTAATTACTTACATCAAGCGCTTAAGCAGCGTGAGACAGAAGGGTTGCTACGTCAGCGTCGCTTGCTTGATTCCCCTCAAGCAGAGCATATTGTTGCAGATTCCAAACCCTATTTGTCATTTTGTAGTAATGATTACTTGGGGCTTGCTAATCATCCACACTTAATCGCTACCATGCAACAAGCGGCTGGTGAGTCTGGCGTTGGCAGTGGCGCATCAGGCTTAGTTACTGGGCATCATCGCTACCATGATGAGCTAGAAAAACAATTGGCGACATTTGTTAATTTACCGGCAGCGCTTTTGTTTTCAACGGGCTATATGGCCAATATTGGCGTGCTAGGTGCGCTTGTTGGACGTGGCGATGCCATTTTTGCGGATAAACTAAACCATGCCTGCTTAAATGATGGTGGATATTATTCTTTGGCGGAGTTTAAACGCTTTGCGCATAACGACGTAAACGCCCTAGAAAAACTGCTTCAAGCTAGCACTGCCAGACATAAGCTGATTGCGGTTGATGCCGTGTTTAGTATGGATGGTGATATTGCCCCCATACCAGAGTATTTAGCCCTATGTGAGCAATATGATGCCTACTTATACATTGATGATGCACACGGTTTTGGCGTGCTGGGTCAACATGGCGCTGGGAGTTTAAGTCACTTTAATATTCGTTCACCACGCATTCTTATGATGGCAACGCTGGGCAAAGCTGCTGGCGTAGCAGGGGCCTTTGTTGCGGGTGAGCAAGTCGTCATTGATTATTTAATTCAAACCGCAAAGAGTTATGTGTACTCAACCCCAGCACCGCCTGCATTATCTGCAACACTCTCGGCCTCAGTTAAATTAATTCAACAGGGTGATGAAATGCGCGCACATTTATTTGCATTGATAGCGCAATTAACTTCAACATTAAAGTTAAAAGATTGGCAATTAATGCCGTCTCAAACCTGTATTCAACCTTTAGTCATTGGCGATAACTTTAAGGCAGTTGCGCTTAGCAAGTACTTGCAAGAAAGGGGCATTTTAGTACCAGCCATTCGCCCACCCACCGTGCCAGTAAATACAGCGCGTTTAAGAATTTCTGTATCAGCAGCGCATCAAGCTGAAGATATTTCAAGATTGGTAGAAACGCTTGTTGAGGCGGAGAAAGCACTGGCATGAGTTTGCATATTGAAACTATAGGTAATACAGAGGCCAATCCACAACACTTAGTGTTGATTCATGGCTGGGGTATGCATAGCGGGGTTTGGCAACCTTTAATTAAAAGGCTAAGCAAGCACTTTTGTTTACATTTGGTCGATTTGCCAGGCATGGGCTTTAGTCAATCTATCGAGCCTTATCACTTACATGCAGTAGCTGAAAAAGTGGCGGAGGTGATTCCGGCGCATGCTGATATATGTGGTTGGTCTTTGGGTGCGCAAGTTGCCATGCGATTGGCTATTTTGCAACCAGAACGTGTGCGTCGACTAGTGCTTATTGGGGCTACACCGTGCTTTGTTAACAGTGCAGAGTTTGATAACCGCGTAAATTGGGAATTTGGCGTTGATGGCGATGTATTTTTCAATTTTGCGGCACAAGTTAAGCAAGATTATCAAGCCACACTGATGAAATTCTTAACCTTACAGTGCATGGGTTCAAATGATAGAAGCACCATTAAATTACTCAGGCAAAGCTTTGAAGAGCGACCAACGCCAACGGCTAATACCTTGCAAAATGCTTTACGTATTTTGGTAGAAACTGACTTACGTGATGAAGTTGAATTTATTAGAAAACCTGTCTTGTTGATTCATGGAGACAGAGACACCCTAGCGCCTGTGCAAGCGGCGCATTGGATGAGTCAGCATCTCATTTTTGGACGATTACGTGTGATGGCAGGTGCTTCGCATGCCCCATTTTTATCGCATCCTGACGCTTTTTGTGAGGCGATCACGCAGTTTTTGGAGCCCACTGCATGAGTGATGATGTTTATCATTTAGATAAAGCACGCGTTAGACAATCATTTGACCGTGCAGCTAAGACGTATGATGCCGCCGCCGTATTGCAAGCGGAGGTGCGTCAACGCATGTTTGAACGGCTTGAGTTAGTTAAACTTAATCCAAGTATGATTTTAGACGCAGGTTGTGGCACTGGGCGTGGCACTCAAATGCTCCAAACACGCTATCCTCAAAGCCAAGTCGTTGCCATGGATTTTGCAATGGGCATGCTCAAACTCACGCAGTCAAGCATGGGTGGTTTTAAGCAACACTTCAAAGCGATGCTTGGCCTTAATCAAGTGCATTTGCTTTGTGGAGATATAGAAAGCCTGCCAATTGCAGAGGCTAGCGTGGGGTTGGTGTGGTCAAATCTGGCCATGCAATGGTGTAATGATTTAGACAGCACCTTAGCGCAAATGCACCATGTACTTCAACCTGAAGGCTTGTTGATGTTTAGTACTTTTGGCCCTGATACTTTAAAAGAACTTAGAGCCGCAACCCAAGTAGATGCTAACCATATTCATGTAAGCCGCTTTATTGATATGCATGATATTGGCGATGCGCTGGTGCGCGCTGGATTTGCCGCACCCGTATTAGATGTTGAACGCTTTGAGTTAACTTACGATGATGTGAAAGGCGTGATGCGCGACCTCAAAGCGATTGGTGCACACAATGCCACACAAGGTAGAAACCGTGGGTTGTTAGGTAAAGGCTTCTTGCAACAGCTCACCCAGCAATATGAGCTGTTTAGAAAACAAGGCAAATTGCCTGCAACCTATGAAGTCGTGTATGCACATACGTGGAAACCCCAGCCCAAGCAAGCCTTAGAAGATGGCCTTGCGCCAATTACGTTTAAACCCAGAACATGAGTCATAAGCAGGCATTTTTTGTCACTGGCACAGACACGGGTGTAGGTAAAACTCTGATTGCAAGTGCACTGGTCTATCAGTTTGCGCAAGCAGGTTATCAAAGCATAGGCATGAAGCCAGTGGCGGCAGGTGTTGATACCCTAGCTGGAGAAACGGTTAATGAAGATGTTAGCGCATTAATGTCTGCAAGTAATGTAGATGCACCTTTGAGCTTGGTGAATCCTTATTTGTTTACCCCGCCGATTGCACCACATATTGCCGCACAGCAGGTAGGCCATAGCATAGAAATTAACCATATTTTGTATGCATTTAATCAGCTTAAAAACCTTGCTGAAGTGGTCATTGTAGAAGGTGCTGGGGGTTTTTATGTGCCATTGAATGATACGCAAACTAGCGCAGACTTGGTGCAAGCGCTCAATATTCCTGTGATATTAGTCGTCGGCATGCGTTTAGGTTGCTTAAATCATGCATTGTTGACGCAACATGCGATATTGGCTAAAGGTCTGAAAATTGCTGGTTGGGTGGCAAATGTCATTGATGCAGACATGCCTTATTTGCAAGAAAATGTGCAAAGTCTCAGCGCGCGTATACATGCGCCATGTTTAGGTGTTGTACCATGGCTCAATAGGCATGAATCGCAAGCAAATAGTTATTTGCAAGCCGCTAAATTTCTCAGCTTACCTAAGATAGATTTTTGATAAATACTTTAGATTTACGCTGAAAGTTGTATAACTTTTGTTTTTGCTCAGGCAAGGCTTCAATCGATTTCTCGATAAAGCCGCGCTCTAAAAACCAATGCTCGGTGCGGGTGGTGAGGCAAAACAGTTGCGTAAAGCCCAATTTTTTTGCTTGTGTCTGACAGTAATTAAACAGCTTGTCACCGCGTCCGCCACCACGGTAGTTTTTATCAATCGCTAAACAGGCAAATTCGGCCATTTTTTCGCCACGTACATTGGGCTCAAAAGGATAAAGCGCGGCACAGCCGATAGTGCGGTTGTCATGTTCCATGACATAAAAATGGTTGATTTCCATCTCAATACGCTCGCGCCCACGCCGCACTAAAATCCCTTCGTTTTCGAGAGGTTCTATCAATTTTAAAATGCCGCCCACATCGTCAATATTGGCTTGGCGCATGGTTTCTAAAGGCAACTCGGTTACCATGGTGCCGATACCGTTGTGGGTAAACAGTTCTTGAATAATCGCGCCATCAATTTTGCGCGAGATTAAATGCGTGCGTGTCACGCCATGCTCGCAAGC
>CAYXGE010000057.1:0-12326 GCA_964464435.1 uncultured Methylophilaceae bacterium | reverse complement strand
CAATCAGCACGTAGCCCTCATTACTCGCAGTCAACATTGAAACACCAATAACTGCAGCCAATATCAACAGTATCCACAATAACCAACGCATGAGATTAGTTGTCTCCTTGCAATCTGGCTTCAAGAGATAATTTATATTTGCTTGCTAAATCTAAGCTACCACTGATATCTGGCAACTCTAAAATAATTTTACTAGAGGATAACTGTGTCAGCCTATCTAGCGCTTGCTTGGTGCTTAAATCACGCAAATTAAAGTATTTTTTTAGCCATGTAGAAGCCACTTGTAAATCCGTTCTATAGCTGGCTTCATCGTGTTGCAGTAATGCAATTCGCGCAGAAAGCAAACGTAAGCGTAGATTTTCTTTGAGAAAAAAACTCTGCTCTGCACTTAACAAGGCCGGTTGTGGTTTATCAATGCGCTCTACACGAATTAAATTTTTAAAGTCTTGCCAAATTTCTCGGCTCAATTGTTGCCATGTACTTGCATTCCAAGCTGGCGCTGGCGTTTTTTCAGTGTGTGTAGCAGGCTCACTAATCACGGGTAATAAGGCAATACTATTTGCTACTAAATCTAATTTCTCTGTCATGCTAGCAATATCAACCGCTGGTAGATTTTGCAAACGTTGAATATCCTGCCGAATAGATTGCTTAAGGGTAATGGCCTGCGGAGTGTTAAGCGATTGCAAACGTGACTCTGCAATTTGTAAGGCAATAAGTGCAGATTTGCTGTTACCTGCCAATAACAATTGTTGGCTAGCAATACCTAACAATTGCTCTGCTTCTGCCACCACACGGTCTTCTTTGCTATTCGCCAATTCATAATACATGGTTTCAAGCGCTTGTTGCTGGCTTAATGATTCTTGCAATTTTTGCTCTAAAATTGCGCTCTTGGCCGCGGCCTCTGTACTGCGCTCGTCCGCACTTTTAGCTAAGGTCAGGCTTTGTTGGTGATGCTCATCTAGCGTGCTTAATCTGCTCGCTAGTTGAAATTCCATACTGGCTAAACGTTGACGCACGGCATACCAATGCCATAATTGACTAGCAATAAGCACCAAAACCAAAATAAATAAACCCGTGCGCCAAGCTGGTTTTTTTATAGCTTGGGGTATCGTTTCTGGAAATAGGTCTTTAGTTTCAGCCATTTGCGTTTATGGTATTAAGCATGTGCTTAGTTTCGCTTAAAAGCACGCAGGATGCAATCTAACATTGCTTCATCACCCGAGGCTTCTGCCACCACCGCTCGACAACCCAAGGCCTGTGCTTGCTCTAATATACGTGCATGGTTAACACACAAGGTCACTTGATTAAGCCAATCAATCTGTTCTGCTTGGGCAAGACTCACTAGATTTCTTAGGGCTTCTGAACTGGTCACAACAATGGCATCAAGCTGTTGCGCCGCTCTAAAGTTACTTAAGGTTTGCAAACTTTGCTGTGGGTTAATGCGTTGGTAACTTTCAGCAAACACTACCCGTGCGCCGCGCGCAATTAAAGTATCTGCTAATACTTCTCGACCACCAACCCCTCTAAAAATCATCACCTGTTTACCTTGCATTTCTTGCATGGCTGGCAAGGCTAATAAAGCCTCACTATCAAAACGCTCAGCTGGAGTTAGCACCTGCGATACGCCAAAATCTTGCAACGCAGAAGCCGTCGTTGGGCCAATGGCCGCAAATTGTAGTTGGTTTGGTAATGTTGCATAGTAATTATTAACACGGGGCATGGCATTCATCACCGCATTTGAGCTTATAAAAATGGCCCAATCACTTTGCGCTAGTTGTTCTATCGTAGTATCAAAAGCTTGATAATCATCTAAACCAGTAATAGCAATCAAAGGAAACACAATGATTTGCGCACCTGCTTGCTCTAATAACTTTGTCAGCTTGTTGGCTTGACCAAGCGGCCTTGTAATTGCAATTGATATGCCTGCTAGCGGTAAGGTCATGTTTTTTTAGTCATGCGTTAAAGCAGCGAGAATTTTATCTGCACCGCGCGCCACTAATCTGGCTGCGAGTTGTTGACCTAAGGCTTCCGGAGATTGCATGGTGGTATTAATATCTTGCACCAACTCTTCACGCAATAAAGCACGCCCATCTACACTAGCCACAAAGCCAGTAATGCGCACTTGTGCACCATCAATACGTGCAAATGCGCCCAATGGCACGGTACAACTGCCAGCTAATGCTCGGCTCATGCCACGCTCTGCTTCTACACAACAAGCCGTGTGTGCATGATTAAGCGGCGCCAATATAGGGTATAAATCGGTACGGGAAGCGTTAATTTCAATGCCTAATGCCCCTTGGCCAACAGCAGGAATGCTCTGTTCAGGCGCAATTGTTTGTTTAATACGGTCACCTAGTCCCAGACGAATTAAACCCGCTGCCGCTAAAATAATGGCGGCATATTGCCCTTCATCTAATTTACGCAAGCGCGTTTGCAAGTTGCCGCGCAATGACTCAATCTTTAAATGTGGAAAAAGCGCTTGCAACTGACTTTGTCTGCGCAAACTTGAAGTGCCCACCACACTTCCCTCTGGTAAGGCTTCTAGACCTGCATATTCATTTGAAACAAACGCGTCACGCGGATCTTCACGCTCACCTATCGCCGCCATGGCAAAGCCCTCGGGCAGATGCATCGGTACGTCTTTCATAGAATGTACGGCTAAATCAGCTCGGCCATCCGCCAAGGCTTGCTCAAGCTCTTTAACAAACAGACCTTTTCCGCCAATCTTTGCTAAAGGAGAATCTAAGATTTGGTCACCTGTTGTGGTCATACCCAATATTTCTACCAAGGTACTTGGGTATAAGGCTTGTAAAGTTGCCTGAATATAGCGCGCTTGCCACATGGCCAAGGCACTTTCGCGCGAGGCAATAACCAGTTTTTTAGGAGGATTTACAACAGACATGACAATACTCATAGCCAAATTAAAATAAAAACGTATTCTAGCACAGGCTTAATTTGCCTCTGTAGGCAGGCAACATCGATAAAAACATTGCTTTTTTAACAATGATTAAGATGTCATTATCTCATTAGCCCGTTCGGGCCATTTACGTTCTGTAACGCCCATAGAATCTCGCCATACGAAATGACGAAAAATCGACGTGAACTTGTCACCGCTGTTGAAATTTCAACAATCCGACACCCAGTTAATTGCCAATATTTATCCTATATTATTGATTTTATTAAATAAAATTAGTTGGCACGCAGCATGCTCATAGTATTGCAAGGAAAACAAATTTTTGGAGCAATAAAATGGGATCACCACTAATGTTAGAACAAGTTTACAACTACCCGCTCAGTCGAGTTGTTGAACGTTCATTTACCATTGCCAGACATATCGATTATTTCTTGTGGATGCAAGAAACCGTGTCTGAGCATTTACCACATGATGTGTTAATTGCTGCATGGGGTGATTTTAACCGTGGCAGACTTAATTATGATGTGGCATCAAATGTACCAGGTGTGCGCACTCAAGCCCTTGGTGACCAAGACATTGCTGTAGATACTTTGATGACAGAGTTATACAAAAAGTGGATTGCCAACGGCAAAAAATGGTTCATGATTAAGAATTTTGATGCTTTGCAAGTATGTAATAGTAGCCAAGATTCAGTGCTTAAAAAATTGCATGGCATGAAAAATATTATTGTGTATGGCATGACAGACATGCGCGGTAAAGAAGATTCTCTATATGTATTTTTTAACAGCAATGAAAGTATTGAAATCTCACATACTATGATGAGCATGTTAATGCCACACGTAGACGCTGCATTGCGCCGTGTTGAATGGTTATCTACCAGTGAAAATGAAGTTGAAATTGAAGAGTTTGATTTAACAGAGCGTGAGCATGAAATCTTACGCTGGGTAAAATTAGGTAAAACCAATTTTGAAATTGGCTCAATTATGAAAATTAGCCCACATACCGTGAAAAATCATTTAAAACGTATTTTTAGCAAATTAGAAGTAACAACGCGTGCGCAAGCAGTCGCAAAGTATGGCACAGTTAATTAAGGTTGATTGATGATGTGATTTTGTTGTTGTTCGTTTGGTGTTCTCCTTGTATCACTCCTTGGCCTCTCTTTGCTAAACGCACTGAGAGGCATTTTTTTAAATTCCTAGCTCTTTGAGTAAATGCATTTGGCGTCTGCTCACCGCTACTTTGTCAGTAATCTCTTTTAGCAATACCATCACTTGACGCTCTCCTTCTGCATCTGTGGTTTTTTCATAACCTGCAATAAACGCCTGCGCCACCAAACAATTTCGATGCACCCTTAAAAAGCGATCAGGAAACTCTTCTTCTAAACTATTAAGTGCACCATCAATCAGGTATTCACGTTCTTTTGTTCGCAAGGTGATGTACTTTAGCTCAGCGCGTAAATAAATGACTTCTTGCAACGGCACTAACAATACTTTCCCGCGTTCTAGCACGCTAAAATGTGTGCGTTTAGCTTGCAGCGGTTTAATTGCTTCTAACTGCGCTGGCAAAAGCGCTTGCGCCTTTTGCAAGGCAGTTTTTAGACGTTCTAAGCGTATTGGTTTGAGTAAATAATCAATGGCATTTAGCTCAAACGCTTGCATGGCATGATTATCATAAGCCGTAGTAAACACCACAGCAGGCGCAGCCTCCATGCCTAATAAATGACTTGCCACTGCTATGCCATCCATCACCGGCATTTTAATATCCAGCAACACCAACTGTGGCTTATCACTGGCTATACGCTCTAATGCGTCTTTGCCATTACTAGCCTCAGTAATCTGCAAATTAGGGTCGCATTCTTGCAATAAATCGCGCAGGCGGTTGCGTGCTGGCGTTTCATCATCAACCACTAAAATATGGCTAAGCGTGCTCATATATTGCGTTGTGGAATCAAAATATCCACCTGATATTGTTGATCTACGACTTTGCTAGTCAGACTCGCTTCAGCATCAAAATGCAAGGCGAGCCGCTCTTTAATATTACCCAGCGCCATTTTATTGCCTTTATGATGGCTGGTTTCTGGCGTATAGGGATTCATTAATTGAATATGGACTTCATTTCTTTTTGCCACAATTTGAATAGCGACTTTACCGCCCTCAGCCAATGGCTCAATGCCATGATATACCGCATTTTCAAGCAAAGGTTGCAATACTAGCGGCGGCACTAATGTGCTATTTGCCGCCTCATCTACCTGCCAAACTACATGTAAGCGTTCATCTAAACGCAGTTTTTCTAAGGCCAAATACTGACGACATAAAGCCAACTCTTGAGAAAGTGGGACTAACTCTCGATTATCCGCCATCAGCACGCGAAACAAGTCTGACATATCTTCAAGCGCAGATTCTGCACCTTTGGGATTAGTGCGAATAATGGATAACACGGCATTAATACAATTAAACAAGAAGTGTGGGCGAATACGCGCTTGTAAAGCTTGTAGTCTAGCTTCTGTCACCGCTGGCGAGAGTGCACGATCACGTTGGTGAAAATAGGCAAAACAAACTCCTGTAAAGAGTATCGCCAATAGCCACGAACGCATGAGAGATGCTTCAAAGTCTAGTTGTAAAATATGCTGCCCTAGCCAAAATACCAAACTAGCATAGCTTACAACCATCAACATGCACGCACAAACCCCCAGCCAATAGGGCAAACGGCGTAAAAATGGGTAAATTGAGTAAATACTCAGCAAGCTCATTATCAATACAGGTAAAATAGCTGTAGAAAGTTGAATAAATGTCGTAATGATGCCATTGACGGTGTTTTCTTTGAGAATCGCAGCCATCAACGCCAACACATTCACCAAAATTAATACGCGCAATAATATGCCAAGATTACGTAAATCAGGTAATCGCGTCTTAAAGTTAGAGTTTTGCTTTATACTTTGCATATAAGTGTATTATTATTAAGTAATTTCATTTTTTGCAAGAGAATTTAGCATTGAGTAATACTTCATCAGAACATAAAGCTTGGTCAGAACGTTTTAACGAGCCGGTTGACGCACTGGTAAAACGTTATACCGCGTCTGTCGATTTTGATAAACGCTTAGCCACCTTTGATATTCAGGGCTCTATTGCCCATGCGCGCATGCTAGGTGCCTGCAAGATTATTAGCCAAGAAGATGTTAAAGCCATTGAACAGGGTTTAGCAGAGATTTTAAAAGAAATTGAAGCAGGCCAATTTGAATGGCTATTAGATTTAGAAGATGTCCATCTAAATATAGAAAAACGTCTCACTGATAAAATTGGTGATGCTGGCAAGCGCTTACATACTGGTCGCTCACGCAATGACCAAGTGGCCACTGATGTGCGCCTTTGGCTAAGAGCGACAGTTGACGACATTTTAGCTGGCATTAAGCAACTGCAAACGACGTTGCTTGATTTAGCCAGTTTGCACGCCGATACTGCCATGCCCGGTTTTACTCATTTACAAGTGGCGCAACCCGTGACATTTGGGCATCATTTGCTGGCGTATTTTGAAATGCTACAACGTGATGCAGAGCGCTTTGCTGATGCACGCAAACGAATCAATCGCCTACCCTTGGGCGCCGCCGCATTAGCAGGTACAAGCTACCCGATTGACCGCGAGATGGTAGCAAAGTCATTGGGCTTTGATGCAGTTTGTTATAACTCGCTTGATGCAGTGTCTGACCGCGATTTTGCCATTGAATTTAGCGCTGCTGCCGCTTTGGTCATGACCCATTTATCGCGGTTATCAGAAGAGCTCATTTTATGGTCTTCTCCACGTTTTGCCTTTATTGACATTGCAGACCGCTTTTGTACTGGCTCTTCTATTATGCCACAAAAGAAAAACCCAGATGTTCCTGAGTTAGTACGTGGTAAAACAGGCCGTGTCACAGGCCATTTAATGGGCTTGCTAACGCTCATGAAAAGCCAACCCTTGGCGTATAACAAAGACAACCAAGAAGATAAAGAACCTTTATTTGATATTGCCGATACCTTGCTCATGACGCTCACCATTTATGCTGACATGTTGCGTCCACCCATTATAGAAGATGGCAAAGTGATAAAAGCAGGCTTTGTAGTCAATAAAGACAATATGCGTAAAGCAGCGGCAGAAGGCTTTGCAACTGCCACCGACTTAGCCGATTATTTAGTGAAAAAAGGGCTAGCATTTCGCGATGCTCACGGGGTAGTGGCACGTGCGGTGCGTTACGCCGAAGATAAACAATGTGATTTGTCTGACCTGCCTTTAGCGGAACTGCAAACTTTTAGCGCCATGATTAGTGATGACATCTATCAAGTGCTCACCCTAGAAGGCTCACTTGCCAGTAGAAACCATATTGGCGGCACTGCGCCTGAACAAGTAAAACAAGCACTGGTAATGGCTCGAAAGAGGCTAGGAAATACTTAACGTGTATTACTTCAAACTATTTTTAGCGTGTCAACGCCATGAAACGCAAAACGCCAACTAAACCAGCTTGGTTACCCATGCGTAAGCTTAGCCCAATGCTATTGGCGCTTGGCGTTGTGTTGTATCAAACCAGCCCTGCTTTAGGTGAAGCGCCCGATAAAAAAACAGAAGCTTACCAAAACTTACCTGGCATGAGCTGGCCTGTATTACCTGGTGAAAACCTAAAACAACTCGCCAAACTGTTTTACCCAAAAAATAAAGCTATGCAAAAGCGCTTTATTGAAGCTTCTATTGTACTAAGTAAAGAAATTAACCCAACGCTAAAAGCAGAAACCGCTTACCGCCAACCTAGCTCTATCATCATTCCTGAGCTAGAGGCCTTATCAGCCATGGCCAAAAAATCAGATACCAGCAATAAGCGCTTGCGCATGAGCTATCGCATTGCCAGCGAGCCTCTAGAAGAAGTCACCCCCGAAATGTTGAAGGAGTACGACGAGCTGGTGGCACGCAATGAACAATCTAAAATTGAGCTAGAAAAACTCAATAGAAGATTGGCTGAGCTACAAATCAGGCTAGAAAAACTCAAAGAAGCGGCGCAAAAATGGCTTGAACAACAAGCCAAACTGCAAGCCCAACAAGGCGATGCCACCGTCAATACTAGCAATATCACCCCAACTGACAACTCACTTGAGTCAATACAACAACAACTTGCGCAACAACCAGACCAAGTCTCTGAAAATTCAGTATCAACTGCCAAAATACCTGCTAAACCAATAGCAGCGGTTAAGCCAACACAAGTTACAGACAAAAAAGCTGAACAAAAAATTGAAAAAGCACTGGCAGAAAGACTAGAACAGCTCTGGCTACCTAGCTTAATGTTCTTGCTTGCGGCTTTAATTGCCTTGCTCTATGTATTTAGAAAACGTCTTCCGTTTAAAACGATATTTACAGATTCTAAGCCTATCTATTTTGATACTGACCCAGAAAATCCAAAACCAACCAACAATGATAGTGTGCTTGAAATTGTAAAAGGCAATAACACCCTCAATGAAGAACGCATTTCTTCAGTAAGCGATGATGCTCGCAAACTTATTGCAAAAGGTAATATTGAAGAAGCCATTGGCTTGCTAAACGACGCCATTAATTTTGGCGCTAAACGTAGCATTACTAGTTGGCTCTACTTATTGGATGTTTACCGTACGCAAGACATGCGTATTGAGTTTGAGCGTTTGGCAGAGCGTTTTCATAAAAACTTTAACGTCATGGCACCGTTATGGAACCCTGTTGAGGTCAATGTTGTGGTGTCTAATTCACTTGAAGATTTTCCGCACGTATTAGAAGATTTACAACATCACTGGGAACAAGGCGATGCCAATATTTTCTTGGATAATCTTATTGAAGATAATCGAGATGGCGAGCGCACAGGCTTTAGTTTAGCCGTGCTTGAAGAAATTATGTTACTCAAACAAATTTGGGATGTAAAAGATCAAGTGTTTGATGAAGATGGCTTTGACGAAAATGGCTTGCCAATTTTCAATAGCTAAGGCTAATTACAAAAACAATTGTAATAATTCATTTAAAAACCGTCGCCCTTGCAATGTCGGTTTAATCTCATGGTCTGATTGAACCAACAAGCCTTTATCCACTGCTAACTTAATCGCCTTTTGTAATTGCCAAATGTGTTGCCCAGTGCGTATTTCAAATAAGCCGGACTCAAAGCCATTATTCAACCTGAGTGCGTTCATCATAAATTCAAAGCCCAATTCTTTTGCACTAATTTGCCATTCATTATCTATAGCTAATCCTTGAGTCGCATGCTCCATATAACGCTTGGGGTGCTTATGGCGACTTTGCCTGATGATTTTGTCATGAAAACTCAATTTTGAATGGGCACCTGCGCCAATGCCTAAATAGTCGCCAAATGTCCAATAATTCAAGTTATGTCGGCATTGTTTACCTGCTTTGGCAAACGCAGACGTTTCATAATTTTCGTAACCATGACTTGCCAACACCTTTTCAATTTCATCTTGCATTTGCGCGCTGGTATCGTCATCAGGCAAGCTTGGTGGCGTGCGATGAAACGGCGTATTAGGCTCTAAGGTCAAATGATAAAAAGATAAATGCGCAGGGTTAAGCTGACAGGCAGTTTGTGCATCTTGTAGCGCATCATCTAAGGTTTGCTCTGGCAACCCATACATCACATCTAAATTAACAGACTCAAAGGTTTGCATGGCCAACGCAACTGCCTCAAGCGCTTGCGCGCGGTTATGAATACGCCCCAAGGCTTTTAAATAACGCTCATCAAAACTTTGTATGCCAATAGAAAGCCGATTAACTCCAGCCTGTTTATATCCAACAAAGTGGCCCGCATCCACCGCGCCCGGGTTAGCCTCTAATGTCACCTCTGCGCCATACTCTAAAGGCGTTAGCATGCGCACATGACATAAAATTTTATCTATCGCCTCTGCAGAAAATAAGCTGGGCGTGCCCCCACCAAAAAACACACTACTTATTTTGCGCCCCCACACCAACGGTGTGGCTTGCTCCAAATCTGCAATCAGCGCATCTACATATGTAGCTTCTGGTATCTCTGTTTTAGACTCATGCGAATTAAAATCACAATAGGGACATTTTCTTACACACCACGGAATATGAATATAAAGCGCCAACGGTGGCGGGTTTTTTAAGCCCGTTATCGTATGGTCACCCAACACAGGCGCTGGTGAATCTAATGCGCGTACTTCAGAAATAGGAATAATTGTTTTCATACATCAAGGCGGTTAAAATTTTCATGGCTATTGTAAAGCAATTAAATCAATTCACTTAATCGCTATAGATGTGCTGTTACGTCTAGCTTTGTATATAAATTTTATGTTAGAATCGCGCCCTCAGTTCAAAAACGGAAGTGTGGCCGAGTGGTTGAAGGCAACAGTCTTGAAAACTGTCGAGGGTTCACGCCCTTCGTGAGTTCGAATCTCACCGCTTCCGCCAAACACCCGCGCAGTTAAATCTTAGTTAAACATTATTGACAGCTTTAGTACCAATTTTGTCACTAAAACCCCAACTCACTTAAACTTGCATGGTCATCTGGTCGTCTGCCTAGTGGCCAAAAGAATGTTCTTTCGGTTTCTTTAATTGGTAAGTCATTAATGCTGGCATAACGGCGTTGCATAAAACCTTGCGCGTTAAATTCCCAATTTTCATTACCGTATGATCTAAACCATTGACCTGCATCATCATGCCATTCATAGGCAAAGCGCACTGCAATGCGGTTTTCAGTAAATGCCCAGAGTTCTTTTATAAGGCGGTAATCAAGCTCTTTTGCCCATTTACGTTTTAAAAATTGGTGTACTTGATCGCGCCCTTGAGGAAACTCTGCACGGTTGCGCCATTGTGTGTCTTGCGTGTAAACAAGTACTACGCGGTCTGGGTCGCGTGAGTTCCAAGCATCTTCTGCCATACGCACCTTTTGCGCAGCGGTTTCTGCTGTAAATGGAGGTAAAGGTGGTTTGGTTTCCATAATACCTTTCGTTTTAATGGTTGCGGTTCATAACCAGAGTTGCAGTTTAAAGCATATTAGGCAAGCACCACAACCCAGTGATGCTAGTTATAACGTAGAAAGTTTTTTGCGTAAATTTTCTAATACTGAAATATCTGCATTTACTTTAAAATAGGCGCCTTCTTCTTCTGCACGCTCTGCCAAGACTTTGCAGTTGGCGTAAATTTCACTGCGAAGCTGTTGTGCTGTCCATGGTAAGAATATTTCTTCTTCAATCAGGTCTTTTTGAAAAAACGCCATAATTTCGCCATGAAGCATGCTCACATCATCAGGACGGCGCGCGCTCATCACAATACAGCCTGGGTATTTTTCTTGTAGCATGGCTTTACATTCAGCTTGCGCGGCTTCATCACCAACAAAGTCAATTTTATTAAAAATGCGTAGGCGTGGTATTTCATGCGCATCAATTTCTTCAAGTACTTTGTCTGTCACCGCGAGTTGGCGCTCATAGCCTGGGTCGCTGGCGTCAATCACATGTAATAGCAGCGCGGCATCAAGGGCTTCATCTAGCGTGGATTTAAAAGATGCCACCAAGCCGTGTGGCAGGTTTTTAATAAAACCTACCGTGTCGCTCACTAATACACGTGGTACGCTTTCTGGGTAAAGCGCACGCACGGTGGTATCTAAAGTGGCAAATAGTTTGTTGGCAACCAGCACTTCACTGCCAGTTAGGGCGCGCATGAGGGTTGATTTACCGGCATTGGTATAACCAACCAGTGCCACACTAGCGTGGCTTCTGCGTTCTAGGCGTCTTGAGCGTTGTATTTGGCGCTCGGCATCCATACGGTTGATGTCTTGTTGCAACTCGGCAATACGGTCGCGGATTTTGCGTTTGTCTAGCTCTGTGCCTGACTCCCCCGCACCGCGTCCGCCCACGCCACTGCGTTGCCTACCTTGCGGCCCTGCCAGCTTGGCTAGCTCGCGCAAACGCGGCGCCATATAGCCAAGGTGCGCAATTTCAACTTGGGCACGTGCCGCAGGTGAACGCGCATTGCGGTGGAAAATTTCTAGAATAACCATGGTGCGATCCATCACCTCGCAACCAATTTCTTTTTCAAGATTACGCGCTTGTGAGGGCGAGATTTCATGGTCTACTAGTAAAAACTCTATCGGCTGAGCACTGCTGTCTTCCGCTTCTGCTAAGGCTTGTTGGTGGCTGACATATTGTTGTAGCTCTTGCCGTTTGCCTACACCTAAATAGGCGGTGGTATCAAAGCTTGCGCGTTTTTGTGTAAAAATATCCACCACTTTAAAACCTAGTGTTTTGGCAAGCTCAGCTAGTTCTATGAGCGATGCTTTAAATTCAGTATCGCTAATATGAGGTAGTTGTACCGAAGCCACTACAGCCAGTTTGGGGGCTTGTTGAGACGCTGTTTGCATGTGTTGCAGTTTTTCTGAATTGAATAAAGATGCGTATTATCGTTGATA
>CAYXGE010000056.1:0-12426 GCA_964464435.1 uncultured Methylophilaceae bacterium | reverse complement strand
GGTAGTTGTTCCACTATAATAATTTTTCTGGCGACTGCTAATTCTGGCAAGCCAGCTTGGCGCGCGGCTTGCTGCAAGGCGTCACGTTCAAGATTAAAGTCTGTGGTAAATAAGATGATGGTTTCGCCTCGTTGCATGTCTGGTTGTGTGCTTGAGGCATGCTCGTGATTGGGTGAGGCAAGCGTGGCAATTTTTTCAACGGTTTCAAGTGACACCATTTCACCAGCAATTTTGGCAAAGCGTTTTACGCGCCCCAAAATATGCACAAAATTATCGTGGTCTATTTCTACAATATCACCAGTGTTGTACCAGCCCAACTCTTCGCCTTTGCCCATATCGGCACTGGTAGGCTTTAATACATTGGGGTTATCAAATAAATAGTAGCCCATCATGATATTAGGACCTTTAACATGTAATAAGCCGCCGCGCTCAATGCCTGGTACTGACACTAGTTGATGTTGAATACCCGGCAATAAGCAACCTACAGAACCGTTTCTGTTGGCCATAGGGGTATTGACTGAAAGTACAGGTGCGGTTTCAGTTGCACCATAGCCTTCAAAAATTCTTATGCCAAATTTATCGACCCAAGTTTTGCGTACTTCTTCATTCAGTTTTTCTGCACCCGCAATGACATAGCGCAGTTTGTAAAAGTCATAAGGGTTGGCATATTTGGCGTAGTTGGCTAAAAAGGTACTGGTGCCAAATAATACCGTGCAACCGCGGTCGTAGATGACCTCTGGAATCACCTTGTAGTGTAAGGGTGAAGGGTAGATAAATAGTTTGGTACCAGCGACTACTGGCAAAATAGCCCCTGCTGTAAAGCCAAAAGCATGAAAAAGTGGCAGTACCATCATAAACTTGTCCATCGGCGTAAAGTCGATAACAGCTTTAATTTGCGCAATATTAGACATAATAGTGCGATGTGAATGCACGACGCCCTTTGGTTTACCTTCAGAACCTGAGGTAAATAACACCACTGCAGGTGCTTCAGGGTCTTTGGCTTTTTGCACCAGTCTTGGAAAGTGTAAGGCAAAACCCATGAGCCAGAGTTTATCCCACAACGTAAATTGTGGACGTATGTCTTCTAAGTACACAATATTAAGGTCTTTAAGTTGCGCGACCACCTCTACCAAATTGGCATTTTCTAAGAATTTATGTGAGGTAATAATTGTTTTTACGCCAGCCACATAACATGCGTTTTTAATACCATCACTACCTGCTGTGTAGTTAAGCATCGCGGGCACACGACGCATGGCAGTCATGCCATAAATTAAGCAAATGGTGGCAATGACGTTAGGCATGAGCACGCCCACATTTTCGTCAGGCGCACTGATTTTTTCAGTTAAACGACCAAGCGCAAGACTCTTTTTAAGTAGCGTACCGTAGTTTTCTTCAATTTGCTGCATGTCTTCAATCAATGGTGTTTTGCGTCCATTAAAAGAAACAGCATCTAAAAACGCATCAAAAATAGTTTGCGTTTGTTTGGATGAAAACAACATTTCTTGCATGATACGACGCATGCTTTCACCGCTTAATCTGCGACGCTCTTTGGCACTAGGCGCTACAGGCATTTCTAGCTTAGTGGTGGGTAACATAGATAGCGTGACTTCAGGAAACAACTTTCTAGGATGCCCATCATTTAAGCGGCTAAAGTAAGATTGCGCTGCCCCTTGTATGCGCACTGGTAAAATGGTGGCGCCAGTTTTGGCTGCAGCAAAACTTGGGCCTTCATAGATTTTCATTAAACTTCCAGTCAGCGTGATACGACCTTCAGGGAAAATCACGACAGGGGTGCCCGACTCAAGTAGCTTGATGACTTTTTTCATGGCCATGGGGCTGGTGGGGTCAACCGGTAAATAGTCGACTAAAGTTAAAAATGGCCTAAACAGCCAATATTTAGCTGAAGTGGTGTGCACCACAAAAGTGGCGCGAAACGGTAAAAATAAGCCAATCAGTAAGCCGTCTAGAAAAGATTCATGGTTTGCAATCACCAACACTTTTTTGTGTAGCGGTATGTTGGCATCGCCAATCACTTTAACTCGAAAAAGCAGTTTGCAAACAAAGCGTAATAGATTGACTATCATTTAACGGCTCCCCTGATTTTATTATGTTTGTTGTTCAATATAATCCAATACGCGTAACAGTGCATCTTGAATGACGCTGCGATTAATCCAAAAATAGACTTCTTTGCCAATTTTCTCACTTTGTAGGGCGCCAGCGCGATGCAGCGTTTTTATATGATGAGAAACTGCGGTGCGGCTTAAGGTTGAAGCCGCCACTAATTGACTAATGTTTAAACGCTCACCTGCCTCAAAAGCAAGTAAGATACGTTGTCGATGTTCATCACCCAATGCTAAAAATAGCGCTGACGTGTTTTTCCATTCGTCTGGCATGTGTGTAATCTGTTTCATAACTATATAATTAGTTATTTAGTTTTATATGTCAACTATTTTTTAAGGAAATAATCAAATTAGTTGTGAGCGCGTTATCATTGCAACTGTTTAAAAGAGGTTATATTTTGCATTCTTCATCACCATCTATTGCCACATTGATTAAGCCAAGCGAACTTATTCAAAAAGTACAACAAACTGGGTTTGGATTTGTTCCTAGCAAGAGTATGCAGGCTTGGTTACTAGCGCGCTCAGCCCATGCATTAGCTGATTGGCAAGCCTTTATGCAAAGCTGGAATGATATGCCAGTTGATACTTATATGGCTGATGGCGGGCGTTACAGAAGGCGTCGCTATGCAACCCTGAGTGGAAAATCTGACACAGGCGTGATTACTTTAGAGCCGCATCAACCACATTACCAAAGTTTAGATTACAACAGCTTAAATGGTGGCATTGCGCGGGAGTTTGAGCCAATTTTGCCAGCCATAGTCATGGGTGAAACCATGCAAAGCATGTTAAGTTTTTGTCTTCGAACTTTTAATAGCTTGCAAGCTTCGCCATACTGGCATATTGAAGTGCACCAGTTTCGTATTGAAGCCAAATCAACAGAATTTGGCCAGCCAACGCCTGAGGGTGTGCATCGTGATGGTGTGGATTTTGTATTGGTCATGATGGTAAAGCGACAAAATATTTCTAGTGGCACCACCACCATGCATGATTTAGAGAAAAAAACGCTTGATAGTTTTACGCTCACCGAACCCTTAGACTGCGCCTTAGTCAATGATAGACGTTGTATGCACGGGGTGACCCCCATAGAGCCAGTAGATCCATCTCAGCCTGCTTATCGTGATGTATTGGTCATCACGTTTCGGGCAAAAGCCATCCCTTAGCAAGCCGTTTCATGTTTGTTGCAGACCAATATCCTGCGCAATTCCCCTTGGCACGTGCGCTTAAGCGTCAATTTTATTTTCATTTAGGCCCAACCAACTCTGGCAAAACGCATGATGCCTTACAAACGTTGGCACAAGCAGAATCAGGCGTTTATTTAGCGCCTTTGCGTTTATTGGCAATGGAAGTGCGCGACCGTTTGTTAGACATGGGTGTGCCGTGTAACTTGGTCACTGGGGAAGAGCGTCAGTGGATACCTGGGGCTAAGCATACCGCCTGCACAGTTGAAATGATGCATCCAAAGCAAGCTGTAGAAGTAGCGGTAATCGATGAAATTCAAATGTTACAAGATGAGGGGCGCGGTTGGGCGTGGACAGCTGCACTGGTTGGCGTGCCTGCAAGCACCGTATTTGTATGTGGCTCAGATGCTGTGACAGCAAGCTGTCTACGTGTGTTAGATGCCATGCAAGAGTCTTACGAAATCAAATATTGTGAACGTAAAACGCCGTTGTTAGTAGAAGAAAAGTCGCTTACGGGTGAACGTTACAATAAACATCGCTTAAAAGGTAAGCTTCAAAAAGGGGATGCGGTCATTGCATTTTCACGTAAAGATGTGCTTACACTCAGTGCTCGATTTAGGCAATGGGGCTTTGGTGTGGCGAGTATTTATGGCGCGTTGTCACCCGAGGTTAGGCGCACAGAGGCCAAGCGATTTAACTCTGGTCAAGCAGACATACTGGTAGCTACTGATGCTATTGGTATGGGGCTTAACTTACCCATTAGGCGTGTTATTTTTTCTGCAACACAAAAGTTTGATGGCTTGGCTAGCCGCAATTTAAATCCTACAGAAGTCCGCCAAATTGCGGGACGTGCAGGCCGCTATGGTATTTACCCGACAGGCTTTGTGACGGCATTTGAAGATGAAGAGTTACGTCATATTTCACATGCATTACAGACCTCAGATAGCGTAACTTTAGATAGTCTGCCGATTGCATTTGGGCGACTAGAGGCAGAAACACTTGCAAACCAACTGCATACTAATCGCTTGGCTGAAGTGCTAACCAATGTGGCTGAGCGCAATAAATGCGCAGGTACTAACTTCAGTATTACGCCTCTCAATGTGCAGATAACAATAGCGCACATTATTGATCAATATGCACCTAATATGCATTTAAAAGACAAGTTTGTGTTGTCATCATCACCAATCTCGATTGAAAGTAGCCATGAACTAGATTATTTTATCTCTTGTGTTAAAACGGTATATCAAGGTGAAATCAAACGTCTACCAACAGAATTGATATGGTTAAACTCCACTAGCCCCAAACATTTAGAAGAGGCAGAAGAAATTAGTAAAGATATTAGCCTGTATGCTTGGTTGTCATTTAAATTCCCCCATACATTTGTAGAGACTGATAAAATTGAAACGTTGAGAAAAGCCGTAAGCCGTTATATAGAGCGTGCTTTGCTAACGCAGGCTGGGTATCAAGAAACATCAAAAGAGCAGTTTTTAAGTCAATCATATCGATAAGATGATACTGAGTATTAAGGATCCAACATGGCAGGTGGAAGTTTAATAGCACTGATTGATGACATTGCCACAATTTTGGACGATGTCTCTATTCTGACAAAAGTGGCAGCCAAAAAAACGGCAGGCGTGTTGGGTGATGATTTAGCACTTAATGCGCAACAAGTTTCCGGTGTCAATGCAGAGCGTGAGCTTCCTGTCGTGTGGGCAGTAGCTAAAGGCTCATTTTGGAATAAATGTATTTTAGTGCCTGCTGCTTTGTTCATATCATGGATAGCCCCTTGGTTAATTACACCCCTACTGATGGTGGGCGGTGCCTTTTTATGCTTTGAAGGATTTGAAAAAATAGCACATCACTATTTTCATCATGCTACCGAGGATGAAGCTCATGAAAAAGCCTTAATGGAAGCTGTGCAAAATCCTGAGGTAGATTTAGTGGCGCTTGAAAAAGATAAAATAAAGGGCGCTATTCGCACAGATTTCGTACTCTCAGCAGAAATTATTGTGATTACTTTAGGCACAGTGCAAGCAGCAACTTTTATGACCAAACTCTCAGTTTTGGTAGGAATATCACTGATTATGACTGTTGGCGTGTACGGCTTAGTTGCAGGGATTGTTAAGCTAGATGATGCTGGGTTGTATCTCTTGCAACAAAAGGGTCAAAGTGCATGGTTAAACTTTAAGCGCTGGATGGGAGAAATGATATTGCGCGCTGCACCTTACCTTATGAAAACTTTATCAATTGTGGGTACCGCTGCGATGTTTTTAGTGGGTGGCGGCATATTGGCGCATGGTATTCCTGCATTTCATCACGGCATTGCACATTTAGCTGAAAGTACCCAAAGTATTGCCATGGTAGGGGGCATTTTGAAGGTGATAGTGCCGCTCATGCTAGATGGTTTATTAGGTATTCTTGCGGGTGCTTTAGTGTTACTTGGCATTAATAGCGCGAGCAAACTCACTAAAAGCTTCAAAAAAATAGAATCAAAATGATAAAACCATGACATGTCGCTATTTAGCGACATGTCATGGTTGTTTAAAATATTATAAAATATAATCAATGGCTTATTTGTCACTTACCCACGACAAGCCACCGATGTTGATTATTTTAAACGGTCAATGCCATGGCCAATCACGCCACCAATCGCAGCACCACCTACCGTTCCAAAAGCACTGCCATTGGTAAGCACCGCACCAGCAACACCACCTACGGCAGCTCCAACAGCAGCGCTTTTTTGTCGCGTAGACATTTCAGCACAACCCGTTAAAGACGATATTAAAACGAATGCTAATCCCCATTGTTTAAAAACTTGCATAAATGCTCCTTTAGTTAATATGCAAGGTAGCTATTGCAAGTAATTTGCCAGTTTAAATAAAAATATACTAATCAATTACTTATAAAATAATCTATAAAAATTCATGTGAAAAATACTGTAATTTTGTCGTCTAAACAAGACATTAAAGATTATTTAAAAAGCGTCGTAAATCAGATATGTTAAGTAAGCACTTAGGAAACAAAATATGAACAGCACACCGCATGATGCCCAATCCTGGGCAGAATTTTTAGCGGAAAACGAAATTCCCGTGCTAAAACACACGGCGCGAGAAATAGGTAAATTGCTTGAACGCGTTGATGATATTGGGGTGCGTGATATTGCCTTGATTTGTAATCATGACCCGTTGATGGCATTTAGAATTTTGCGATACATGCAAAATCATCGTCACAAGAGCCAAGAGCAAGAGTTGGTGCTGGTTGAACAGGCCATTATGATGATGGGCATGTCTACATTTTTTGACAAAATTCCCCCAATACCAGTAGCAGAAGCGTACCTTAAAGATAATATTCCCGCGCTAACACGATTAATGAATATGGTTAATCGAAGTAATCGTGCGGCACATTTTGCCTTTGAGTTTGCCATGTTGCTTAATGATATTCATGTGCAAGAAGTCAGAACAGCGGCGCTGTTGCATGATTTATCAGAAACGCTATTGTGGTGTTTTGCGCCAAATAATATGTTACACATTTACCAGTTGCAGCAAGCAGACAAAACATTGAGAAGCGCCACTGTGCAAAAACAAGTATTTGGTTTTACTTTTCATGAATTGCAAAGAATGCTCATTAAGCAATGTCACCTGCCACACTTACTTGAGCAACTCATGGATGAACATGAGGCGAATAATCCAAGGGTAAAATCAGTACTACTCGCAGTGAATATTGCGCGGCACTCTGCCAATGGATGGGAAGATGCCGCCTTACCAGATGACTATCAAGATATTGCTACCTTATTGCGTATTGATGTTAAAAAAGCTCGTCGTGTTGTAGGTGCGCCAGACGAAACATTTTGGTAAAGCGACGCCAAAACAGCGTATAGTGCAGGCAAATTCATTGTTCATTGCACAGAGGCTCAGGTGGCAACGCTAGATTCACATCAACATACTATTTCTTGGCAACAACAAGGCCAAACACAAACAGCAGTTTGGCGCTCACTTAAAGATGCTACGGCACCTAAAAAAGTGCAGTTAGCTGATGACACAATCAATGCAAACGCTGCCTATAAATTAGTGTGCGAAGGTACAGCGTTGTTGTGGCAAGGTGATTATCATCAGGCCAAGCAGTTACTTCAAGCACTGGCAAGGCGCTGTAGCCATACCCCACGTCGAAAAGCGCATAAACCAGAAGCGAATACTGCAAGCCCTGCACAAGCGTTTCATTTACATCGTCAAGCGCAAGCACAGCGGGCAAGGGTGTTAGGCATGTTGCTGGTTCCTATGAGTAAAAACGCTACCATTCCATTGCGACGCGCACCCGATGTGCGTGATGCCTGCTTAGAAGCCTATGGTGAAATTCAACAAGATTGCGTGATTGCACTTACCGAGCTACAGGGTGTGATAGGTGCGCATGAGTGGCGTAAAAAAGGGGTGTATGTTGAAGCCTTGGATGCGCATATCCATCCTTACTTTGGTGTATATTCGCCAGTTCGCGGAGAGTACCTTGCATTAGTCAATGATGCCCCTTTACCCAGCCAAAGCGTGGCCTTTGATATTGGCACAGGCACAGGTGTGTTAGCGGCATTGCTGGCTAAGCGTGGTGTAAAAAAGGTTGTGGCTACTGACATTAATCCACAGGCATTGGCTTGCGCAAAAGCCAATTTAACGCAACTTGGCTACGCAAAGCAGGTAGAACTGCAACAAACGCATATGTTTCCTGAGGGCAAAGCCCAGTTAGTTGTGTGCAACCCACCGTGGTTGCCTGTGCGCCCAAACACACCCATTGAACACGCCATTTACGATGAAAATAGCCAAATGCTAAAAGCTTTTTTAAATGGACTCAGTGATCATCTCACATCAGATGGCGAGGGTTGGTTAATCATGTCAGATTTCGCTGAACACTTAGGCTTGCGCCCACAAGGCGCATTGCAAGATTGGATTAAAGCAGCTGGTTTGCAGGTGATTGCGCAAACCAGTATTAAGCCGCAGCACCCTAAAACACAAGACGCGACAGACCCTTTACATCAAGCGCGTGCGGCAGAAACTACCTCTTTGTATAGGCTAGCATTACTCAGATAATCTATGGTTTAGCCTTGCTAGTGTACTAAACTCATTTTATGAATAGAGGTTGCACCTTGCATAGTGTCATCTTGTATAGATTCCTTTGCAATAGCATTTAGGTGATGAAGTGCATCACTGTTTAAACTGTTATGTGTCAGCACAAAATTAAAGTGTTGCTCAGCTAATGCCATGTCTTTTAATCCGTGTTCTGCCACTGCTAAATAATACCAAGCCTCATGATTATTTGGTTCTTGTGCTGTCCATTCGCGAGCAACAGTCAATAAACCTTTCCAATTTTCAGTTTGTACGGGTTTTACAACGCGCATGAAATATGGCCACTCAGTTTGTGCTGTGTTCCAAAAAGGCACCTTGTAGTCTGTAATTGCTACGCCAAGTTCTTGCTCAGGGGCTTTAAATAAGGCTTTTACCCACTCTACAGGCATATTGTAGTAGTAGGCATTTTTGCCTGGGCTTTTAAGGGTAATAATGGCCACTAATTGACCTTGTTCATCAAATACGGCACCGCCACTTGCGCCTAATTTAAAGCTGCTGGTAGTACGCACCACTACACTATCATCCAACGGGTAAAGTGCTTTAACAACGCCAAAAGTGCTTACAATTTTTGGGGCATCACTTGGGTAACCCATAGTAAATACCGCTTGGTCATGTTGTAAATCTTGACTCGCACCCATGCGCACAACAGGTGCATCTAAGCCTTGCACCTTAACCATGCATAAATCATGTGCCCAATCCGTTTTAATCGCGCTAGCTGGGTATTGTTGACCATTGCTCAACACAGCAATACTTTTACCATGTGCCACAACATGGCAGTTGGTAATGACTTGATTTTTTGCCACAACAACACCTGAGCCTTTGCTCATGGTGCCATTATCTAAAGCCACATGCACTTTAACCACATGCGCACTTAGCGCATTCATCATGGTGTCTGATGGCGCTGCTAAAGCAACTGATAAAGATGCAGTAATTGATAACAACACAATAAATAATCTGGCCATGATAGCTTCCAATCAATTTAACAATCTCTAAAACAGCGATTACTAAAAGAAAAAACAGAACATTTAATATGTAATGAGCAAGGAATATACCAAGCAGAAATATGCTAGAAGAGAGAAGGTAAAATAGTAATTAACTTACTGAATTAAATACATATTTATAGGTAATTTTGAAAACGCATTGCGTAGTTACTGCTATATATGATGCATATGAAATGCACTAATGTTGTGCAATAAAATGAAATTAGCGCGCTGCCTTGATAAATTGGTGCATCAAGCCAGTGCGCTATTTGGGATTCTGATAACAGATTAGTCTGTATTCATTAATGGACTATTAACACCCATGGCTAACATGAGTTTATCAGCAACCTCGTTATCAAGTTTTTTAAGTAAAGCTAAACTATTAAGCGCCTCAATATGTTTGCCAGAAGTTTCTGCAATCACACCCTGATAATAGAGGGCATCAGTATGCAAAGCGTTATTAGCAAGCACATGCGCGAAATGTTGTTCTGAATGGGAGAGCTTATTTAAGCCATGTTCAGCTACTGCTTGATAATACCAAGCTTCATTGGTGTTAGGTTCTTTGGCTGTCCATTCACTGGCAACAGCTAACAAGGCAGTCCAATCTTCAGTTTGTAGCGGTTGAACTACGCGCATGAAAAACGGCCATTTGTCTGCAGGTGCATCCCAAAATGGCATAGGGTGTTCAGCGCTAGCTGTGGTAATGGCTTGTTCTGGGCTTTCCAGTAACTTTTTGACCCACTCTACAGACATATTGTAGTAAAAGGCGTTCTTACCAGGGCTTTTGAGGGTAATAATTGCTACCAAATTGCCTAAATCATCAAAAACGCCACCACCACTTGCGCCCATTCTAAAGGTGCTAGAAGTGCGCACAATGACGCTATCATCCATGGGGTAAAGCCCTTTGACAACACCAAAGGTTGTGACTGTGCGAGGAGAATTATTAGGGAAACCAACGCTATAAATTGGTTGTTCATACTTGAGTGCATCGCTAGAGCCGATGTTGACAGCAGGTGCGTTTAAACCTTCAACTTTGATGATACATACATCGTGCTGCCAATCGGTTTTAATCGCGCTGGCTGAATAGCCTTCACCTTGACTGACAACACCAATGCTGCGCGCATTGTTTATTACATGGCAATTAGTCACCACTTGATCTTTGGCAATCACCACTCCAGACCCTACACCATATCCACCGTTGCCTAAAGAAACCTGCACCTTGACGACATGGGTGTTGATTTTTTCGACGATTTCATCGGTAGGCATGGCTACCGAAACGGTTGCAAATAAGGTAAATACACCTGCTACTAAAAGCCTGGACATGATAATCTCCAATCTACATACTAAAAATGGTTAACCTCACAAAACATTTAAAAAATTAAAAAAGCGCTTAACTGACAAATAGCAAATACCGTTCCAACATCAAAAAAATTACAGCCATAATTCTATTTCGGCAGGCATGTGATAAAGATTAACCCCACGCACATAAAATAAAAACGCCAATAAAAGCGCATTTACTACGCTAGTTTGGCGTTTAAATAGATTAAATTTAAGCTGGATAATTACTGGCTAGGTGCATCCAATGTGGGTTTTTGGGTAATTCCTAGGGCAGTATTAATTTCGCTGGCAGCCGCTTCATCTAAAGGGGTGAGCAATGCTACTTTTTTTAATGCTTCCTCTTTTTGCCCAGCACGTGCCGCCAATAAGCCCAAATGCAATTGCGCACCAACATGGCGGTTATTTTGAGCAACTACTTTACTAAAGTCACTATTGGCTTGCACCTGATTATCTAAATGATAAGCAGCTAAGCCCCTGTAATAATAGGCTTCTAGCGCATCTGGCTGTTGTTCGCACCATTTTGATGCAATTTCATGCAGCGATTTCCAGTTTTCAGTTTGGTAAGGTTGAATCACACGCATAAAAAATGGACGATTTTCTTCAGGCGCATCCCAAAATGGTAGCCCCCCTTTAGCAGGGATTTCAAGCGCGGGTTGCTTCAGTAAATTACTAATCCACTCTACAGGCATATTGTAATAATAAGCATTGCGACCTGGGCTTTTAAGCGTAATTATGCCCACCAGTTTGCCAGTTTCATCAAACATCGCACCGCCACTCGCACCCATTCTAAAATCATTATCAGAACGAATCACCACACTATCATCCATGGGGTAGAGCGCTTTTACAAAACCATAAGTAGTTAATGGTTTGGGCGAATTATTAGGAAAACTAATGGTAAACACAGGCTGTTCATACTGTAATTGTTTGCTAGAACCAAGCTCTGCAATGCCCACATTTAGGCCATCAAATCCTACAATACACAAATCGTGTTGCCAATCAGCCTTAATACTACTTGCACGATGGCTCTCACCGAACTTAATGACATTAATTGCGGCGGCATTGGCAATCACGTGGCAGTTGGTCACAATTTGGTCTTTGGCAACGGCAACACCAGAACCCACGCCATAGTGCCCATTAGGTAAAATCACACGTACTTTTACTACTGCAGATTTGAGCTTGTATACCATGCCATCAGGCGGCAAAGCATGTGCCTGAAGTGTCAGTGTGGCAAATGTAAAAGCAATTAAGGCGTTAAATTTCATCTTGTCCACCATCAAATATTTTTTTATAAGAACCAGTCACATACTAAAAGTTCGTTTACCTGTTATCAGTGACATGCATCACATTGAAAGCGCGTATAATGTCAACTTGGGTTCACTAATCGCGTTAATGTGAGTCTAACAACTGCAAAGATTAACGTTATGGGGCCGACCAGGTTTCGACGTGGGTTGCAAAGCAGTGCAGGGCATACCGAGGCTCAGCTACCTCGTAAATACAACTGAAACAAGTATAGTCGCAAACGACGAAACTTACGCTCTAGCCGCTTAATCCCGGTTAGACGCTGCACCGAAGGGCTTCTCGGTCGGGCTAGGCAACTGGCAGCAGCGTCATAAAGAGAAGATCGTGTTGTATTGGGTTACTTAATACATCATTAAATCCAAGGTGACTCGCTGTACCCTTGCTTGCTCGTTGGTGAGTGTGC
>CAYXGE010000055.1:1886-12677 GCA_964464435.1 uncultured Methylophilaceae bacterium | reverse complement strand
CTTTTGGCGCACGCACTTTGGTATCGACAGGGTTAACCGCCACGGCATGCACCGCCACCAAAATATCACGGCCTTGCGGCGTGGGCGTCGGCAAATCTACATCTAAAAATGATTCTGGATGGCTAATAGGCAAATACTTGGTAAATGCGACCGCTTTCATTATTTTAAATATTTACTTGCTGACCTGTATTGGCTGCTTTTAAAGTAGCAATGATGGTTTTACAGTTCATGCGCGCATCCGCAAAGCTAAGTAACGGCATTTTGTTATTGAGAACACAGTCGCTGAAATGCTCAATTTCTAAATTAAAGTGGTTGCTCGCTGGGTAAATTTCTTCACCTTTGCGACCGTCTTCACTCCACCAAGAAATCACGGGTACGTCATTGGTGCCCGGTAATTGCCAAACGGTGTGGCACTTTACCCCACCTTTAGTACCAATTAGGGTGTATTCAGATTGGCGGCTGCATTCAAAGCTGGTGTCAAAATGGCCGCGTTTGCCATTGCCAAAATCAATCACGCCGCTGGTGGTAATATCCGCGCCAGATTCTGCATATTTGGCTTGCGCCACTACGCTAATAGGGTCTTCATCAAAGCAGTGGCGTAGTGAGTGGATTGCATAAGGGCCAATATCCCACATGGCACCGCCGCCGTTGTTGGTGTCATTCGCTAAGCGGTACATACGTGCGGGGCGCATCATAAACGAGTAGCTGGCTTTGGCAAAACGCACTTCGCCTATCACACCAGAAGCGACAATTTCTTTGACACGTTGATGTTGCGGGTGAAAGCGATACATAAAGCCTTCCATCACTTTTACATTGTGCGCTGTAGCGGCAGCTTCAATCGCTTCAATATCTTCAACTTTAATCGCCATAGGTTTTTCTATTAACACATGTTTGCCTTTGGCAATGGCTTTAAGCGCCCATGCGGCATGTTCATCATTGGCGAGCGGAATGTATACGGCTTCTACTTTAGGGTCGTCTAAAAGTGCTTCTAGGCTATCGTAAACAGTAATACCAGTGTGTGTGGGAGCATATTTCTTTAATGTTTCAAGTGCCGCTCCTGCGCGGCGGCTTGCAATGGCAACCAGTTCACTATTAGGCGCCTCTAAAATAGCAGGTAATAATCGCTCATTAACGCGAGCAGCACCTAAAATTCCCCAGCGCAATTTTATTTGGTTGGTCATACGGTTTCCTTTACATCATTAGTTCTAGCGCACTATTGTAACTAAATAACACATTTTGGCGCATCTATTTAAAGTCTAAACGCTGTACGACCATCAACGAGGCCATCAAATTGCGCTATCATAACGTTTTGTAAGTAAAAACTAGGACAATGAAAGATGGCAAGAACAGTTAAATGCGTCAAATTAGGCCGCGAGGCAGATGGTATGGATTTTCCACCTTATCCTGGCGAGCTTGGCAAACGTATCTATGAAAATGTATCAAAAGAAGCATGGGCTGGTTGGCTAAAACAGCAAACCATGCTGGTGAATGAAAATCGTCTTAGCCTTGCAGACCCGCAAGCGAGAAAATATCTTTCTCAACAAACTGAAGCATATTTTTTTGGTGCTGGGGCAGATACCGCTTCTGGCTATGTGCCACCCAAGTCTTAATGACAAGATTGGGTAGTTTTCACCATATTGTCATCAAAATGTCACTTTTCACGCATAAAGTAAAGTTTTAAAGTGCGTCAACCCAAAGTGAACCCAGAATATTTTGTAAATCGCGAGTTAGGCATACTGGCGTTTAATCAGCGTGTGCTTGCGCAAGCTGAAAATCCACGCGTGCCTTTGTTAGAGCGCCTTAAATTCCTCTGTATTTTTAGTAGCAATATGGATGAATTTTTTGAGGTGCGTGTTGCGGGTTTGCAAGACCAAATCAAATTCAACACATCAGATACTGGTCCTGATGGGCTTACAGCTAAACAGACCTACGAACGCGTAAGTGTACTAGCGCATCAATTAGTTGCACAACAATACAAAATCTTAAATGAAGTCGTTCTTCCAGCATTAGCAAATGAGGGTATAAGTTTTCATCGCAGAGCAAGTTGGACAGATACTCAGCGTGAATGGATACGCGAGTATTTTTTTCGTGAGTTAATGCCAATTCTAACGCCTATTGGGTTAGATACAGCGCATCCATTTCCGCGTGTACTCAATAAAAGCCTTAATTTTGCAGTGGAATTAGAAGGTAAGGACGCGTTTGGACGCAACTCTGGCGTTGCCATTGTGCAAGCGCCACGTGCTTTACCACGAGTGATTAGGTTACCCAAAGAAATTGCGGGTTGTGAGTATGGTTTCATCTTTTTATCTTCAATTTTGCATGCGCATGTTGGTGAGTTGTTTTCAGGCATGACAGTTAAAGGCTGTTATCAATTCCGACTCACGCGGGACAGCGAGTTGACCCTAGATGATGAAGATACCAAGGACTTAAGGTTGGCGTTACAAGGTGAGCTCTCTCACCGTAAATTTGCGGATAGCGTACGTTTAGAAGTCGCTGATAATTGTTCTGCCACCATGACCTCCTTTTTGTTAGAGCAATTTAACTTAACAAAAGAAGATTTGTATCAAGTCAATGGCATTGTGAATTTGGTGCGTTTGATGCAAATTCCAGAAATTGTGGATAGGCCAGACCTCAAGTACCCACCTTATAAAGCAAGTATTCCAAAAGAAATTAAAAAAGCGCCAGATATCTTTGAGGCGATAAGAAAACAGGATATTTTGTTACACCATCCATTTCAATCATTTACGCCAGTCATGGATTTTATTGAGCAGGCGGCGCAAGATCCAGATGTACTGGCGATTAAGCAAACACTTTATCGTACTAGTGCAGACTCATCACAGATGCTTTCTCTCATTGAAGCGGCCAAACGAGGTAAAGAAATTACCGCAGTGGTGGAGTTATTTGCACGCTTTGATGAAGAAGCCAATATTAACTGGGCAGCGCGCTTAGAAGATGCAGGCGCACATGTGGTATATGGCGTTGTCGGTCATAAAACCCATTGCAAAATGGCTATGGTAATCAGACGTGAAGATGGCAAACTCAGGCGCTATGTACATTTGTCTACAGGTAATTATCATCAACGCACTGCTAGGCTATATACAGACTTTGGCCTTATGACCTGCAATGAAGCCATTTGTAGTGATGTGAATGATGTTTTTGCGCAACTTACAGGCTTAGGAAAAGCCAATAAATTACAGCATTTGTGGCAGTCACCCTTTACCTTGCATCAAAATGTGATTCAAGCCATTAACAAAGAGGCAGAGCATGCCAGAGCAGGTAAAAAAGCAGTCATTATTGCCAAGATGAACGCCTTGCTGGAAGCGGATGTTATTCGCGCTTTGTATGAAGCATCCAACGCTGGTGTGAAGATTGATTTAATTATTCGTGGCGTATGTGCCCTGAAACCAGGCATTAAAGGCGTTTCTGAAAACATTACTGTTCGCTCAATTGTAGGGCGGTTTTTAGAGCATTCAAGAATTTTCTATTTTTATGACGAAGGCCAAGAGCACGTGTATTTATCTAGTGCAGACTGGATGTATCGCAACTTTTTTAGACGAATAGAGGCTTGTTTTCCGATGTTAGATACAAAATTGAAGAAGCGTGTGATTAAAGAGGGCTTAGAGCCATATCTCAAAGACAATACCAATACATGGTTAATGCAGCCCGATGGTAGTTATGAGCAAAGCACACAGCGTAAAGGAGCGGCGGCATTTAATGTACAAGACTATTTAATGGGTGAATACGGTCAAGTCGTGCCAACAGATAAATAAAAAGACCATTGCACTTAACATGCAACGGTCTTTAGTAGGTTAGATAATTAAGGTTTAGTTGGCGCTTTTTTTGTAACAGCAGGTTTGGCTACAGGCTTTGCTTTAACTAATGGCTTGGTTTTAGTAGCTGCTGTCTTAGTTGTTGTTTTTGCTTTAGTTTTCTCTACATCTTCTTTTTCAGTACTTGGTTTTGCTACTTTCTTAACGCTAGTTTTTTTCTCGGTTTTATTTTTAGCAGTTTTTTCTACGTTTTTAGCCGCTTCTTTTTTCTTGGCCTCTTCAGTTTTTTGCTTAATTTCACGCATTTTTTCGCGCCATTCTTCAAGTTGTTCTTCTTCTAACTCTAATTGAATTGCAATGGCTTCTTCGCGGCTGATTTTATCTTTATGCAAACGCTTAGGAAGTTTGCCTTCCATACGAGAAAGTAATCTTTCTTGCTGATCTTTACTTAATTGTTTAGCTTTTGCTAAGAATTCTGGATTGCTAAGTTTCAATTGAACCCCCTAGTTATTATCGTTACCAAATTGCTTGTGGACAGACGAGAAACGAAATTTAACCTAATTTAGCGCAAAGCGGGGTTACAGTTTTGTTTCAAAAAAATGACAGCCTTGAAAAGGCTAGGGAAAGCATCAATAAACGCTTAAGAGAGCGTCAATGTTATATTCACATTGTTCCAATAATCCACTTCATTCATGAGCTCAGCCTTGGTAAGCGGGTTGTGTTCTAGCCACTCAGGAGCAATTTCTAAGCTATACCCATGTAAATTTGCGTTCAACTTAAGGCTTGGTTTGGTGCTTTCTGAACGGCTACGATTAAATAAAATCGCCAATCTTAAAATCAGTATGAGCAAGCAGCGGTCATCACTCATGGTGGGTAAGCTGAACTTAGATAGAGAGCGGCGTTGCCCACGCATTAATAAGCCTAATGTTTTTTGTTCCATGGTTGAAAAACCAGGCATGTCTGCATATTCAACAATATAAGCAGAATGTTTATGATAACCACTATGCGCAATGGAAATACCAATTTCATGCAGTTTTGCCGCCCATACTAAATATTGCTTGGCTTGCTCAAGTGGCATACTCAGGTGTCTTGCAACCTGCCCCAGCAATTGCAGAGCCATCACTTCAACACGTTTTGCTTGCTTGCCATCAACATGGTAACGGCGCATAAAGGTACGCACGGTGGCCTCACGTGTGTCATGATGCTCTAAACGCCCCAGTAGCTCATAAAGTACCCCTTCACGCAGGGCGCTGCTAGAAGTCACCATGCGCTCAATATTGAGTACTTCAAATGCCGCGCTCATAATGCTCAGGCCACCAGGAAACACAGCAGCACGGTCAGCACTTAAACCTTCAATGGCAATTTTTGAGATCTCTTTGGCTTTAATCAGCATCTCTTTAAGCGCTTTTAAACCCTCACGCGTAATACTGCCATCGCTTAAGCCGTTGATGCGCATGACCTCGCCCAAAGTACGTGCTGTGCCAGATGACCCAACCGCTTCATCCCAATTATTTTCTGTAAATCGGGATTGTATGACTTGAATCTCAGCTGCTGCCGCTAGCTCTGCTTGTGCAAAGTTTTTCTCAGTGATTTTGCCATCGCCAAAAAATCTTAGACTATAGCTGACACAGCCCATATATAGGCTTTCTAGGGAGATAGGCTCATATCCCTTGCCTACAATAAACTCTGTAGATCCGCCGCCAATATCAATCACTAAACGTTTATGCTCTGCGTATGAGAGGCTATGGCTAACACCAATAAAAATCATGCGTGCTTCTTCTATACCCGCAATAATTTCAATAGGAAAACCTAATGCTTGTTGTGCATCTTTAAGGAGTTGCGGGGCGTTTTTGGCTACACGAAAAGTATTAGTAGCCACTGCACGCACGGCTTCAGGTGGCAAATCACGGAGTCGTTCAGCAAATTTTCTTAAACAAAGAATGGCACGCTTTTGTGCCGCTGGATCTAGGTTTTTATCTTGGTCTAGCCCTGCGCCCAGCATTACTGGCTCACGCAAAGAGTCATGAAATACTAAGCGCCCATCTACCACTCTTGCTAGCTGTAAGCGAAAACTGTTAGAGCCTAAATCTACAGCGGCAATTTCAGAAAAATGTGTGGCTTGCTTAGTCAAACTAGACACCCTATTGGGTTGAGTAATGATTAAATTTTACACCATACTTCAAGTGTGGGTTTGACGTATGGTGTATATATTTTGGCGGTGTGTTGCTAATTGTCAGGGTTGGTTTGGCGCTCAAGTTCATCTACTGAAGCATGACGTACATCTTTACCTTTGACCATGTAGACCACGTACTCCGCAATATTCTTAGCGTGGTCGCCTATGCGCTCAATAGATTTGGCTACAAACAATACTTCTAACGACATAGAAATAGTACGTGGATCTTCAAGCATAAATGTGATGAGTTGACGCATGGCAGAGCGGTAATGCTCATCGACTAACTCATCTTGACGCGCAACATCGGCTGTTTTGCTTACATCTAAACGTGCAAAAGAATCTAGCGACATGCGTAACATCTCACGCACTAAAGACACCATGGTTTTAATTTCAGTAAAACGCGGCTTGTAAAGACGGTCTGACTCGTAAATGGTTTGCGCAACACGTGCGATTTTTGCCGCTTCATCACCTATACGCTCCAAGTCAGTAATGGTTTTGACAATGGTCATAATCATACGCAAATCACCGGCGGCTGGCTGACGTCTGGCAATAATGGTGCTACAAATTTCATCAATTTTAATTTCTAGCTCATTCACAGTGACGTCATTTTTCATCACCGTTTGCGCTAAAGCTGGGTTGGATTTAACCAACGCTTCGAGTGCATCTACGATTTGCTGCTCAACTAACCCGCCCATTTCTAGCACTTTGGCACGAATGGTTTCTAATTCAGCATCATATTGTTTATGGGTATGTTCAAATTGCATGTAGCAAATCCTTGTTTTATATGGCAATCAGCATAATCTAGTTTACTACTTTCATATGACAATTTTGTGACATTTTATTTTTTATAGGTTTTTACACCTTCTGGCGTAGCAAGTAATAAGATATCTGCGGCACGCGCTGCAAATAATCCATTGGTAACCACACCCACGATTTGATTGATTTTGGCTTCCATTTCAATCGGGTCACTAATAGTTAATCCATGCACGTCTAGAATGACATTGCCATTATCAGTAGTAAAGTCTCGTAATTGTGGTTGACCACCCAATTTTACTAATTCACGTGCAACATGGCTGCGCGCCATTGGCAACACTTCAACAGGTAAAGGAAACTTACCTAATACAGGTACATATTTTGAAGCATCGCAAATACAAATGAATTTTTTAGCGCAGGCAGCTACAATCTTTTCACGTGTTAAAGCACCACCACCGCCTTTAAGCATATGCATGTGCTCAGTAATTTCATCAGCACCATCTACATAAATTTCCATGCCCGCAACTGCATTTAAATCAAAAACTTCAATGCCATGACCACGCAAACGCTGAGCCGTGGCTTCTGAGCTGGCAACAGCGCCATCAATTCTATGTTTCACTTTGGCCAGTTCTTCAATAAAGAAATTAGCTGTAGAGCCAGTGCCAACGCCAATAATCCCATCTTTTACATATTCAACCGCAGCTTTGGCGACTTGTTGTTTTAATTCATCTTGCGTAAATGCCATTACTTAAATCCTTTATAATCTACTATTACAGGCAATGCCTAAAACCTCAATCATACACGCAAGTTGTTTGCTTGAAAAATTGCCATGATATTACATGAGTAAAAAACTTAAATGATTAACATCGACTATGTAAAAAAGATACAGCAAGCACGTGTGTATGACATCGCCAAGAAAACGCCGTTAGATGTGCAACCCAATTTATCTGCGCGCTTAGGCAATAAGGTGTTGTTGAAGCGTGAAGATAAACAGCCTGTGTTTTCATTTAAATTGCGCGGTGCATACAACAAGATGGCACATTTAACGCCAGAGGCTTTAGCGCGAGGCGTGATTGCCGCCAGCGCCGGTAACCATGCGCAAGGCGTTGCCATGTCTGCGCAAAAACTAGGTTGCCGTGCAGTCATTGTGATGCCAACCACAACACCACAAATTAAAATTAATGCAGTAAAAAGCCGTGGCGCAGAGGTGGTGTTGTTTGGCGACTCCTACTCCGATGCTTATATTCATGCTCTAAGCCTAGAAAAGGCAGAGCAGTTAACCTTTGTGCATCCTTACGATGACCCAGACGTGATTGCTGGCCAAGGCACCATAGCCATGGAAATTTTAGCGCAATATTCCAAGCCGATTGAAGCTATTTTTTGTTGTGTGGGCGGTGGCGGTTTGCTGTCAGGTGTAGCCGCTTATATCAAAGCGTTAAGGCCAGAAATAAAAGTGATTGGCGTTGAGGCAGAAGATGCCGAGGCCATGACAGAATCACTCAAACAAGGTGAACGCGTCATTCTTGAGCAGGTGGGCTTATTTGCAGATGGTGCAGCAGTTAAGCAAGTAGGTGAGCACACTTTTGGGCTGTGTCAGCAATATGTGGATGAAATGATTGTGGTAGATAACGATGCCATTTGTGCTGCTATTAAAGACGTGTTTGAAGACACCCGTTCCATTTTAGAGCCCGCTGGAGCATTGGCTGTGGCAGGTTTAAAAGCTTACGTTGAGCGTGAACAAATACAAGGTAAAACACTCATAGGGATTGCTTCTGGCGCCAATATGAATTTTGACCGTCTACGCTTTGTGGCAGAACGGGCAGAAGTGGGTGAAAAACGCGAAGCCATTTTTGCCGTGACCATTCCAGAAGCTCCGGGCGCGTTTAAAGCGTTTTGTGGCTTACTAGGGCAGCGCAATATTACCGAGTTTAATTATCGCTATTCAGACCCAAAAGAAGCCCATATTTTTGTAGGGTTAGCCGTGCACGACCCCAAAGAAAGTGCAAACTTATTACAAGAGTTTTCATCAAAAGAATTATCTGCAATCGATTTAACAGAGAACGAAATGGCCAAGCTACATTTACGCCATTTGGTGGGTGGGCGTGCACCGCAAGTGAACCATGAGTTGCTGTATCGGTTTGAGTTTCCAGAAAAGCCGGGGGCGCTCATGAAATTTTTAACCTCAATGGGGCATAATTGGAACATCACCTTATTTCATTACCGCAACCATGGCGCTGATTTTGGGCGCGTATTGGTGGGCATGCAAGTGCCGCCAGATGAACAGCCACAATTTGAGCAATTTTTAAGCACGCTTGGCTACCCCTATTGGAACGAAAGTGACAATTTAGCCTACCAATTATTTTTGGGTTGATGGCTGAAATTAGCCTATATTGGTTAATAGCAACCATTTATAAATTGATAAGTCTGATAAGTAATTGTTTTGATAATAAATAAATTACAATTGAGATAAGTATGTTTCTTGCATGTATAAAGCAGCATAAATTTTAAGAAATATTGCCTATTTTTTAAGAAATAGGGCAAACAACTATGGAGAAAAAACATGAATAAACAACTAGTCAAACAAATAAAAACCAGCTTACTGCTAATTACCATGCTCGGTTTAATCAATGCATGCAGTAAAGAGCCAGCTACTGAAGAAACACCAGCAGCTGAAGCCTCCCCAGCGGCAGCCGCAACTAGCAATGGCTTTGCATATGTAAGTAGCCAAGACGCTGGTATTAGTGTCATTGATTTAGCTACTATGCAAGTGTCTAAAACCTTTGACCTAAAAGCAGAGGGCCCGCGTGGATTGGGTGTAACAGGAGATGGCAAAAAGTTGATTGTGGCCACCAAAAGTAATGATTCGATTACAGTGATTGATACTGCATCGGGTGAAGTACTTCAACAAATTGAAGTGGGTAAAAACCCAGAGTTTGTGCGCGTTTCGGGTAACTTTGCCTTTATCTCATCCGAACCTAGCGCCAAAGGTGGGCCACCGCCAACACCTGGAGCTAAGCCAGCTGTGGAAGAAGAGGATGACGATGATGAGGAAAAAATTCCTGCCAAGATTATTGTAGTGGATCTAATTAAAGGCGAAAAAGTGCGTGAAATTACGGGTGGCCCAGAAACTGAAGGCATAGAGTTCTCAGCCGATGGAAAAACCCTTGTAGTGACCAATGAGGCCGATAACACCGTCACTGTCCATAATATTGAAACAGGCGAGTTGGTAAAAACTATACATACTCATGAACATGGTGACAGACCACGTGGTATTAAAGTATCGCCAGACGGTAACAGCTACGTGGCTACGCTTGAGTATGGCAATAAAATTTTGGTATTAGATAAAGACTTTAACGTGGTGCGCACCGTAGACACTGCAGAAACCCCATACGGCATTGCTTTTGATAAAACCGGTGAGCGTATTTTTGTGGCCGCCAATAAAGCAAAACTGCTACAAGTGTTTGATGCCAAAACCTATGAAAAAATCAAAGAAGTACCCACTGCAAACCGTTGCTGGCACTTTACCTTTACGCCAGATGATAAACAAGTATTGCTCTCATGCGGTAAGTCAGATGCTATTTTAGTGTTTGATGCTCAAACGCTTGAGCAAACCAAACAAATTGAGGTTAAAGGCATGCCTTGGGGCTTGGTGACCTATCCAAAAGCCATGGGCAGTTTAGATAAACCTTAATAGATAACTAACTATGAAATTTAAAGCCCCGTGTGTTTAAAACGACGGGGCTTTTTTTGTTTATGCCAATAGTTTTAAAATAATTTCCCAATCTCGTGGGTCAACGGGCGTAATGGATAGCCGATTTCCACGTTGTAAAATGCGTAAATTAGCCAGCTCAGGCGTTTCGCGCATTTCTTTTAGGCTTAGTAAGCGTGTTTTTTTCACTAACTTTACGTCTACATTAAACCATCTTGGTTGCTCAGGCGTGGCTTTAGGGTCATAGTATTTATGGTCTTTAATAAACTGTAGGCGGTCTGGGTAAGCTAACGCGCTCACCTCACAAATGCCTACAATGCCGGGCGCTTCGCAATTTGAATGGTAAAACAGTACGCCATCCCCAAGTTTCATTTGGTCGCGCATAA
>CAYXGE010000055.1:0-1786 GCA_964464435.1 uncultured Methylophilaceae bacterium | reverse complement strand
TGGTCGCGCATAAAGTTGCGTGCTTGGTAATTACGCACGCCGTACCAATCAACAGTTTGATTAGGCATGGCTGCTAAATCGTCAATTGAAACGTCAGCAGGTTCAGATTTCATTAACCAATAGCGCATTGATAGTTCTCTCAACAAATAATTTCTCGTATCATACGATGCAGTGATGTTAATAAGGAATAGTTGTGGCAAAAAACTTAGTAAAAAATGTGTTGGGAACTGCCTTGCAGGCCTGTAGCATGAACCCATTAACTGGATTTACGCGGTCTGGATGCTGTGAAACAGGGCCAGAAGATACTGGTAGGCATACGGTTTGTGCGCAAATGACCGATGAATTTTTGATTTTTTCAAAAACTCGCGGTAATGATTTAACAACACCAAGGCCCGAATATGATTTTCCTGGCTTAAAGGCAGGGGATCGTTGGTGTTTATGTGCGGCACGTTGGCAAGAGGCAGTAGAAGAGGGTATTGCGCCGCCAGTTATTTTAGAATCTACGCATATAAAAGCATTAGAGGTGGTTGATTTGGCAGATTTAAAGTATCACGAATTGCGCTGATAGTAAGGGGAAACTAGGGGGGATTGTCCCTGCGGATATCACCTAAACCGGCATCCCGAACCTCAGGGCTCAGGTGGTAACAGTCTTAAGCACATTAGGTACACCCGCATAGGGAGCGCGCACACAGCACTTAATCAACTGAAACCGATGCTATAGACTAGTTCAAGGAATAATAGCTTAAGTAACACCGCAAGGAGCAAACTTTAAAATCGGTCACGCTTTTAATATACTACGGTTTAAATATGACAATCTTGAGAACAAGACTGTGAATACCAACTTTTTAAACCTTAAGAATTAAAAAAGCTTGTTTTGCTCAGCCAGCGCATCATCTAATTGCGCTTGCATGTTGCTTATTCTACGCTTGAAATTACCAATGTCAAACCCACCACTAGAGGCGTTAAGTAATTCATGGGTAATATTGAGGGCTGCCATCACAGCAATGCGTTCCGTACCAACCACTTTACCGCTATCACGAATTTCACGCATTTTTTTATCAAGATAATTGACCGAGTCAATTAAGCTTGCACGTTCTTCATCAGTGCATGAAATGGTGAATTCACGCCCCATGATATTGACATCTACACCACGCACCTGACTCATATAACCTCTTTCAGGGCTTCAATTTCTGGCAATTTTTCAATGAGGGCTTGAATACGGGTGCTGGCAACTGACATATTTTGTTTGAGTGCTTCAATTTCAGATTTGGCGCTTAATACCTCTTGTCTTAAGTTAGCATTTTCAGCACGAACGGATGCGCAAAGCTCAATAAGCTGTGTAAGTTTTTTTTCTAATGAAATTAAATCGGCATCCATGTGATTACTATAATTTAAAAAATCCTGTTAAGTCAACTACTAACGTAATTTATTGAAAGTAAATTAATACTTAAATTGTAAAAAATGAATATTCAAACGCAATTGAATAACCTATAATCAAATTTAGTTGAAAGGTGCCTGCATTGTTTTTCTACAAACAGGTGAAACTGGGAAACAGGTGATTTTGGCTTTTTAGGTCAAAAAATTCCTGTGCTGCCCCCGCAACGGTAAGTGATTTTAAGTTTACAACATGCCACTGAGTTTTGTTCTAACAAGCTTGGGAAGGCGTAAATTGTATTGTCACAAGCCCGGAGACCGGCCTACGCAACGAAGCAATTATTTAAAAAAATAGTTGTTAAGTATTGGAAATACCGCGGGGTGACGGTGGTTCAAAGCGTGACGCATTATT
>CAYXGE010000054.1:0-12756 GCA_964464435.1 uncultured Methylophilaceae bacterium | reverse complement strand
TTGCCAAGTTGAATTTGCTCCACACCCGCGCCTATACAGTGGGCACTGGTTGAACAAGCTGAGCTAATGCCGTAGTTAATACCTTTAATTTTTGCGCCTGTAGCTAAACATGCGGCGATACCGCTGCTCATGGTTTTGGTCACCATATAAGGGCCAACTCGGCGTATGCCTTTTTCTGCCAGAGTATTAGTGCCTTCTAACATGGCTTCTGTAGATGTACCACCCGCGCCAACAATGAGGCCTGTGCGCACATTTGAAACTAAGTCTTCAGCCAAACTGGCATCTGTAATGGCTTCCTGCATGGCTAACCAAGCATAGGCATGACCTTTTGCCATAAAGCGCAGTAGCTTACGGTCAATCAGTTCTTCAATATTAAGATTTTTGATAGAGCCAGCCACGTGCGAGCGCAGGCCACGTTCAGCGTATTCAGGCTGATAACTAATACCAGACTTGCCTGCTTTTAGGCTTGCAAGGACTTCATTCTTATTATTGCCTAGGCTGGATACGATGCCCAACCCTGTAATGACTACACGACGCATCGCGCCTTCTCCCAGTAGTTGAATGTTTATTTTAGTTTAAAAATTATCTGTCCGTGTAAACAAGCCCACTCGCAAATCATTGGCTTCATAAATCACGCGACCATCTAATTCCATACGCGCGTCGGCAATGCCCATGACCAATTTTCGCATAATGACGCGTTTTAAATCAATGTGATAACGCACTAATTTTCCAGTTGGTAATACTTGCCCAGTAAACTTCACTTCGCCTGCGCCTAGAGCACGACCTCGACCAGGCCCACCCATCCAACCAAGGTAAAAACCGATGAGTTGCCACATCGCATCTAATCCTAAGCAACCTGGCATCACTGGATCACCCGTAAAGTGGCAATCAAAAAACCATAAGTTAGGTTTAACGTCTAACTCCGCAATAATCTGCCCATTACCATATTTGCCGCCTTCTTCAGTAATAGAAACAATACGGTCAAACATTAACATGGGTGGCAAGGGTAATTGCGCATTCCCCGCACCAAACATTTCCCCTCTTCCGCAAGCCAGCAGCTCGTCGTAACTATAGCTATTTTGTTTTGACATTCTATTTTCAACCTTTTAAAACGCTATTTTCGCTGGAAAATACTATTTATGAAAGCTTTTCACCATACTATTTTTATTTTAGGGGTATACAGACCTGTTTACACCCTAGGAAAATGTCTATAAACTAGTTACTATTCTGTTACAAATTTTTAACAAATTATTTACTCTCAATTTTGACTAGGGACATTCAATGAGCGATCAACAATTATCCGATTGGCGGGCACATGCGCTGAAATTAGAAGATGAAGTCAATAAAGTAGTGGTCGGACAATCAAGCCCTATTCGTTTGATTACCACTGCCATTTTTGCTCGTGGTCACGTATTGCTTGAAGGCGATGTAGGTGTAGGTAAAACTACCTTACTGCGTGCTTTTACTCGCGGCATTGGTGGTGGCTATCAACGTATTGAGGGTACCATTGACCTCATGCCAAATGATTTGGTTTATCACACTTACCTAGGTGAAGACGGCAAACCTCATGTAAGCCCAGGCCCGTTATTGCTGTCTGGTGAAAACTTATCTGTATTTTTCTTTAATGAAATTAACCGTGCGCGCCCGCAAGTGCACTCCTTATTACTGCGCGTAATGGCTGAGCGCACACTGACAGCTTTTAATAAAGAGCACTACTTCCCACATATGTTGGTATTTGCTGACCGCAACCAAGTAGAAAAAGAAGAAACATTCGATATTCCATCGGCAGCACGTGACCGTTTCATGATGGAAATTCCAATTGTTGTGCCTTCAGATGCTTCAATTATGGAGTCTTTAGTGTTTGATACGCGTTTTCATAACGTGGATAAATTAGTGTCTGGGGTGCAAGAAGATGTGTTGCAGTTTGACCAACTGAATGAATTTGGTGCGCTATTACAAGACAGCATTACTGCCAGCCCAACACTACGTAAATACGCTTTAGATTTATGGCGTGCCACAAAATCACCATTAGAGTTTGGCGTTAAAGTATCTGGTGTTGATATGAACCGCCTTGTACTATCTGGTGCTAGCCCTCGTGGTATGGGCATGCTGTTAAGAGCAGCGCGTGTTAATGCATGGCTAAACAACCGTGAAGCAGTATTACCCGATGATATTCATGCGGTATTCCATGAGGTAATTGCACACCGTGTGGTATTTAGTCCTGTGTATGAAATGCGTCGTACAGAAATTGCGCGTGAAATGCTATCTGGCATTGTTAATGTGATTGCTGCGCCTTAATTTCTAGTAAATGACGTTAACGCAACTAGCCCAAATAAGCAATTTTTATGCGCCCTGATTATATTAAAGAGTTTAGTTACCACGTAGGCTGGCGCTCACGCTCACGCCGTCCAGGTCGCCATAAAAGCAATCAACGTGGCATGGGCATGGAGTTTCGTGGCCACACCACATTGCTGGCTTACCCTGACCCGCGCCGTATTGACGTTCGGCAAACTATCCGCGACCCTTTGGAACAGGTGTATGTGCGCATTTTTAACCAAAAAAGTGCCGTACCAGTATTTGTGTTGTGCGATATGTCTGGCTCTATGCAATATGGAAGTACGCAAAGAAAAATTGCCATTGCTGGTGATATTGCCCAATCGGTAGCACAATCGGTGACGCATAATGGCGACCCCGTTGGTTTTATTGGCTTTGATGATGAGGTGCGCGAAGATTGGCTTTGTACCCTATCCGCACGTCCGCACACCACCATTGAAATGGCAGAAAAATTGAAATCTTATGAGCCCGCGGAAGTCTCTAGCTCGGCGCTGATTGATACCGTGCGTCTACTGCCACGTGAGCGCTCAATGATTTTCTTGGTGTCAGATTTTCATATGCCAATGGCTGACTTAGAGGAAGCACTCATTCTAATGTTGCGTCATCACATTATACCCATTGTACTTTGGGATACCGCCGAATACGCTGATTTACCTGAGTTTGGCATTACTAACGTAACGGACCCAGAAACCGGGGCAAAGCGCACGTTGTTTTTACGTAAAGAATACCGCGACCGCATTTTACAAAGCTTTGTTGAACGTAAAAAAGCAATTGAAAGCCTGTTTTTACGTTTTGATATGCAACCGTTTTTTGTTGAAAACCAATTTGATGCAGATTTGCTGACGGATTATTTCCATCAGTATGTTGTTGCTTAACTTATTGATGATTATGAAGAGTATAACGATGCAACTTAATAAAATGAAACGTCAATGTCTAATCATGACATTTATGTGCTTTGCCGGTTTGATGATTGAGAAATCAGCGGTTGCAGATGTGGTATTACCTTCTGTTGACCCAAAATTTGTGACGCTAGTAGAGAAAAATCCAACGCGAGATGCGGGTTACGTAGTTGGCGATGTGCTCAGCAGAACAGTGACCATTACCATTAAAAAACCATACGAACTGGTCAAAGAATCATTACCTATTGTAGGCTATGAGCACCGCTATAAAGGACAAATTTCAGGTATTGAACTGACAAATATTCAGCATCAAGAGCATCAAAATGTGAATAGTGTGACGCATGAGCTAAACTTAAGCTACCAAGTATTCACCACTGGAAGAGTTGCTAAGCCTGCGGCGCTTCGTGCAGAGATTCTGAAGTTACGAAATACCGACAACAAAGATGTAGTGCAACTTCGTGTGCCTTCATTTAGTTTTAGAGTTTCACCTTTATCTGTATATGGTCAAGTTAAACTTCGCGAAGAGATGAGCCCATTTGTACCACCTTTATTGCTTGATGCAACTAAAGAAAAACGTAATATCAAAATACTTGCAGGCGTGTTGGCGCTCAGTTTACTAGGTTTGTTATACATGTTAGGTGTGCATGCTTGGCTACCTAAAATGGGTGCACCTTTTGCCAAAGCGTATCGTGATATTCGTAAAATGCCAGATACCGCAGAAGGTATGCAACAAGCGGTAGCGCGTATTCACCAATCGCTCAATAAAACCGCTGGCACCAGTGTATTTAAAAATACAATCGATGAGTTTTTAAATGCCAAACCTGCATTTAAAGTTGCAAAACAAGAAATAGAACAATTTTTTGAAACCTCAAGACAGGTATTTTTTGAGTCCGAGCAACAACAAAAATCGGGCATACAATCTAAGGCACAGTTAATGCAGTTTTGCCGACACATGCGTGATTGTGAGCGTGGCCTTAAACCAGATGTTGCTAATAACAATTCAGTGAGCGCGTAATGGGCTTTACTCATCCCAACATACTGTGGTTATTGCCACTCGCTTTATTGCCAATTCTATTAGAGCGTTCGCATACCCGTGTGTATTCATGGGTCGATATGCTACCGAGCGACCCACTGTCTAATTTGATTGGTTTATTGCTTAAAGTGCTGGCCTCGATTAGTTTGTTTAGTATTATTTTAGGCTTATCTGGACCGCATAGCTTAGAGCAAAAAGTTGAGCGTATCGGAGTTGGCGCACAAATTGGACTCGTCCTCGACCGCAGCGCTAGTATGGATGACCCATTTGCAGGTGGCACTGCAGAAGGACGTGTTGGCGAAACTAAATCGGTAGCCGCAGCGAGGCTGATGACTGAATTTGTTAATGCGCGTACTAACGATATGATAGGTATTGTCACCTTCAGCAACTCTGCCATGTATGTATTGCCCTTGTCAGAAAGCCGAGAAGCTGTGCTAGCTGCAATTAAAGCCACTGCAGGCAACTCATTATTTCAAACCAACATTGGTGGTGGGTTAACCAGCGCTGTTAGTCTTTTTGAAAAAGTACCTGACTCTGGCTCTAGAGCCATTATTCTTATCTCTGATGGTGCTGGCCGTGTAGGCGCCAATGTGCAACAAAAATTACGTGATTGGTTACAACGCTATAACATCACCTTGTATTGGATTGTATTAAGACAGCCAGGTGGCGTGAGTATTTTTGACCCAAAGTATGAAGTAGATGATGACACGCCATTGCCAGCTGAAGTTGAACTGCATGAGTACTTTAAAACCTTGCGTACCCCGTTTCAGGCTTATGAGGCAGAAAACCCCAAAGCCTTAGCAACCGCTATTGCCGATATTAATCAAAAAGAGAGAAAACCGATTAAATATTTAGAAAAAATCCCAGGAAGAGACTTCACACAAGTCTGCTATATCATTGCAGCCTTGATGATTGCCCTATTGCTTAGCGTAAAATATTTGGAGGTTAGAACATGGCGCTCGGCCTAAATTATATCAGTGTAAAAAAACAATCCATGTTGTTGGTGGTGATTGCGATTGCTGCGGCAGCTGGCATTGGATATGAAGCCAATCGTATTCGTCAAATTAATGCATTTAACGCGGCAGTAAGTACAGGTAAAAACCCACAAACAGATAAACAAAGTTATGAAGCACGTTATTCAACCGCATATTGGCTTGCACAGAATGAACGCTACAAAGAAGCAACTTTGCTCTTTTCTCAACTGACGCAAAAAGGCACCTTAAGCCAACGTGCAGCCGTTCATCACAATATTGGTAATATGTTTTTTATCAAAAGCTTGCAAGTGAGTGGCGGCAATGATCCAAAGGTAAGAGATGAAGTTGAATACTTACTTACCCAAGCGCATAGCTCTTACAAACAATCTCTGAAGGCAGATAACAGTAATTGGGGCACGCGTCGCAATATGGATAGAGTGATTTCCTTACTGCCTGAAACACCTACCCCAGGGGTTGGAGAGTCTGATTCACCTGGCTTAATTATGGGTAATATTCCTGTTGGGTTGCCATAATGCACCTACTCGCTAAGCTACAACTTATTTTCAAGTTCATCAAAAAGCAACGCGATACTGCGTTGCTTGGTAGCGCTTTATTATTGTTAATTTTGGCAATGTTTCATCCAACAGTACCTATCAAACACAATATTTATACCTACTTATTAATTGCCGATATTTCGCAAAGTATGAACGCAGTAGATATGAAGGATGGCAATAAAGCCATTTCGCGCATTGCTCATACGCAAAAGCTCATGCATGAAATCGTCTCCTCTTTACCCTGCGGCACCAAAGTAAGTGTTGGCTTGTTTGCTGGGGTAAGTGTAGCAGCCTTGTATCATCCTATAGAAGTGTGCGCTAACTTCAATGCGATTCAAGGTACCATTGATCATTTAGATTGGCGAACTGCATGGTCTGGTAATAGTCGCATCCGTGAAAGCCTTTACAGTACAGCACGCGCTATCCGTGGCTTTCCTGAGCCTGCACAAGTGGTGTTTATTACCGATGGTGAGGAAGCCCCAAAACTTCATGCCTTTAACACCAAAGACCTCACAAGTTTTCAGGGCGCAGATGGCTGGTTATTTGTTGGGGTCGGCTCTGAAAAAGGGATTGCCATTCCTAAGCTCAGTGAGGACAATCAACTAATCGGTTTCTGGTCTAATGAAAGCTTTGCCTTACAACCGGGCATAGCACAAATTTCTGAATCTAACTTAGGTAAGCGTGGTGACGATATTGCAGTTGGCGAGCATGACCGCTTTATTTCTAAACTCAATACTGATTATTTAAAAACTGTCGCAAAAGAAATTGGTGGCATGTATGTTTATGGCGATAACGTGCATACTATTTTAGATGCGATGAAAGACCAAAAACCAGCTCGACGCGATGTAGCACCTTTTGATTTACATTGGGTCCTTTCAGCATTGGCTGGGCTATTATTACTTGCTGCTTATTTCAAAAAGAACCCTATCCAAGAAATTGCAGAAGCTTTGCGATTGTATAGAAAGAAATTGGCCAAAAAACGCTTGCAGGATGAAACAGCTGTGGCGCATGACAATCATTTTAGGTAGGTCAGATTTAAATTAGTACTGATTACTCAAAGTATGAAAATGGTTGATACGAAACTAAATCTTCAATCTATCAGCGATTGCACATGACAATCACCCTAATTAATCTGAGATAAACCCTTACCCTGTTTGGCTTCTTTGGCCCAGAGCAACCAGACACGCAACGCTCTATACGCCTCTGCGTCTGTATTATCTGGTGTAATCATCACTACCTGTTTCAACCATCTATTTTTTTGATACAACATCGTCGTTAAATAGGGTTGCACAACACTCTCAGCCAAAAGCTTAATCTCATCAGGCTCATGCAGCATTTGCACTTGTTCTTTTGTTAACATCAAGCATTGGCCTTTTGTGGTGATATGCACTTGATGAATGCTGGTAGGCAATAATAACAAGGCATGCCTAGCCATGGCATACAGATAACTAGCCAATATCAAGATAGCTAAACTTATCTTTAGAAGCAGCGTCAAAGGGATTAAAGCCACACTAATTATTGCAAGCGAAGTAATGCCTGTAAATAATAGGCTTAAGCGCTTGCTTGGTTTTAACGCTAAAGTAATAGGCTTCACGTTATAATATAAATACTTAATTTTTAGTTAAACGCAATCATGACAGACTGGCAAACATTTATAAAGTCGCAAACAGCTTCTGCAGAAAGCTCAATTAATCAGTTAGACAATAGTTGTGCATTAATAGATTTATCGCAACTTGGTCTTTTAAAAATGAATGGTGCTGATGCCATTAGCTTTTTACAAGGCCAAGTCACTAATGATGTTACTTTATTAGGCAATCATCCTAATTGCTGTCACTACACAGGTTACTGTACTGCTAAAGGAAGATTATTAGCATTGTTTATGGCGTTTCGCCACAACGATGATATTTACTTACAATTACCACAAAGCATTTTAGCAAGTGTGATGAAACGCTTAAAAATGTATGTATTGCGCGCCAAAGTCAACATCACAGATGTAAGTGCTGAATACATTAGCATAGGCTTGGCTGGTCAAACAGCGGTGCAAGTAGTATCAAATATTTCAACCAATATTCCCAATACCGTTGATGAAGTAGTTGCCTTTAGTGATGGGTTTATTATCAAACGTCATGGCATTACCCCTCGCTTTGAGTTAATCATACAAGCCAATAGCGCACAAACAATCTGGGCAGCGTTGAGCCAACACAGCGTTATCAACACCACAAACTTATGGGATTTATTAGAAATTGAAGCGGGCATTCCAGAAGTCATTGAAGCCACACAAGAAAAGTTTGTGCCACAAATGATTAACCTCGATTTATTAGGTGGTATAAACTTTAAAAAGGGTTGTTATACAGGTCAAGAAATTGTGGCACGAACCCACTATTTGGGTAAAGTTAAACGCCGTACCTTACTGGCAAGTTTATCTAGCACACAAGCTCCAAAAGTTGGCGACGATATTACTATTAACAATGAAAATGCTGGCACCATCGTTAGAGTAGCCAATAATGCCAATGGTGAATTTACAGTATTAGTAGAAATGCATTTAGAGTCACAAGCTAATGGACAAGCCATGTGGAATGGGCAAGCATTAACTTTTAAAACCATGCCCTATGCACTATAACTTTGTAGCCTAAGCTTAAACTGCTATTTTTAAATACACGGTCAAAGTATTGCCCATCAAAATTATTTTCTAAGGTTATTGTGATGCTGGCTGACTTATGGAAGTTGGATTTGAAGTTGGAATACTTTTTTCAATTGAAGCTTCTGTACTTAACTCCAAACTTGGTAGTGGTTTAGGTTTGGCTTGGTCAAGGTCTGATTGCAGCACCTGATAAAACACTTCATCTTTCTTAACCATCCCAAGCTCACTCCTAGCGCGTTCTTCAATGGCAGTAAAGCCATGTTTTAAATCCCGCACCTCGGCATCTAGTGTTTCATTGCGTGCTTTAAGCGCCGCATTCTCTTCTGATTGTTGGCTAATTTGGCGATTTAAATCCCACACACGCAACCAGCTCCCTTTGCCCAGCCACAGTGGGTACTGTAGCAAGGCAATGAGTGCAACAAAAATGAGGGTAAAAACGCGCATTAACGCGGATGCATTAGCGTTTGATATTGTAAAACGCGTCTAAACCAGCGTAACTTGTAGCGTCACCTAACTCTTCTTCAATTCTTAATAGTTGGTTGTATTTTGCAACGCGCTCACTGCGGCATAGTGATCCTGTTTTAATTTGTAGCGCGTTAGTAGCCACTGAAATATCTGCAATCGTCGTATCTTCAGTTTCACCTGAGCGGTGTGAAACCACGGCAGTGTAGCCAGCACGTTTTGCCATTTCTATGGTTTGGAATGTTTCTGTAAGCGTACCAATTTGGTTCACTTTAATGAGCACAGAGTTTGCCGCACCACGCTGAATACCTTCACGTAGGATTTTTGGGTTAGTCACAAACAAATCATCGCCAACTAACTGAATATTCTTGCCTAAGCGTTTGGTTAAAATATCCCAACCTTCCCAATCAAACTCGCTCATTCCATCTTCAATGGTAATAATTGGATATTTGTCACACCATGTCGCTAAGTAATCGGTAAATTGTGCAGAAGTAAGAGAAGCTCCTTCTGACTCTAAATGGTATTTACCGTCTTTATAAAACTCGGTACTTGCACAGTCTAAGCCAAGATAAATATCACGGCCAGGCTCATAGCCAGCAGCAGAAATCGCCTCTAAAATTAACTGAATCGCCGCTTCATTAGATGGCAGATTAGGCGCAAAACCACCTTCATCACCCACGGTAGTGGCTAGACCCTTTTTATGTAGCGTTTTCTTTAAGGCATGAAACACTTCAGCACCTGCGCGCAAGGCCTCACGAAAGGTTGGCAAGCCAGCAGGAATAATCATAAACTCTTGCATATCTACAGAGTTATCAGCATGTGCACCGCCGTTAATAATATTCATCATAGGGGTGGGTAATTGCATAAAACCAGAGCCGCCTAAATAACGGTATAAAGGCAAACCACTTTCTTCAGCTGAGGCACGTGCGCAAGCAAGTGACACTGCCAAGATTGCGTTAGCCCCTAAACGGTCTTTATTTTCTGTGCCATCGAGTTCAATTAAGGTTCTATCAATAAAGCTTTGTTCTTCTGCATCTAAACCAATAATCGCTTCTGTAATTTCTGTATTGATATTTTCTACTGCCTGCAACACGCCTTTACCAAGGTAACGTGAATTATCGCCATCACGCAGTTCCATGGCCTCTTTAGCGCCAGTAGATGCGCCTGAGGGTACAGCGGCGCGACCAATCACACCGCTTTCAAGCAAAACATCAGCTTCAACTGTTGGGTTACCACGTGAATCCATAATTTCACGGGCAATAATATCTACAATAGCGCTCATAATAATTTCCTTAATAACAATTTAAAAACTCAAAGGGTTTGCTCAATAAAACCCGCTTTTTTCACGAGCTTATCTAAGTCAATCAATACTGCTAATAAATCATGCATTTTACTCAACGGCAATGCGTTAGGTCCATCCGAAAGCGCTTGGCTAGGGTCTGGATGCGTTTCCATAAATACCCCAGCTATTCCGCTGGCAACCGCAGCACGCGCCAACACTGGCACAAACTCGCGTTGACCTCCACTTTTATCACCCTGACCACCTGGTTGCTGAACTGAGTGCGTGGCATCAAACACTACTGGGCAAGCAGTTTCTCGCATTATCGCCAAACCACGCATGTCAGACACCAAGGTGTTGTAGCCAAAAGATGCGCCTCGCTCACACACCATAATGGTATCTGCGCCGCCATTCGCTTCTTTGGCTTTTTGCACCACATTGCGCATATCCCCAGGGGCCATAAACTGGCCTTTTTTAATATTCACAGGCTTGCCAGATTGCGCACAAGCAGTAATAAAATCTGTTTGTCGACATAAAAATGCGGGCGTTTGCAACACATCCACAACTGCTGCCACATGCGGCACTTGTTCTTCAGTGTGTACGTCAGTCAAAATGGGTACGCCAATTTGCGCACGTACCTCATCCAAAATTTTTAAGCCTTGCTCCATGCCAAAACCACGAAATGTTTTATTGGAGCTTCTGTTGGCTTTGTCATAAGAAGACTTATAAATAAACGGAATGCCTAATTTAGATGTAATTTCTTTAAGCTGCCCTGCTGTATCAATCGCCATTTGTTTTGATTCAATGACACATGGCCCAGCAATCAAAAAAATAGGGTGCGTAAGGCCAACCTCAAAACCACATAATTTCATGTTACTTCCTCTTCTGCGATGCCTTGATTAATTACAGACGCACCAGATTTTTAGAATTTAAATATTGCTGAACTTCACTTTTTATTAGCAATTGCCGCTTGCACGTATGCCTTAAATAATGGATGCCCGGCACGTGGGTTAGAGGTAAACTCTGGGTGAAACTGACACGCCACAAACCACGGGTGCACTGATTGTGGTAACTCAATCATCTCACAAAGCTGTTCTGTTGGGGTACGAGCAGAAATCACCAACCCTGCTGCTTTTAATTGTTCAACATAGTGATTATTCACTTCATAACGATGACGATGACGCTCGTTTACTTGCGCCCCATAGATACTCGCCGCAAGTGTGTTTGGCTCAATTGGACATGCTTGCGCGCCAAGTCGCATGGTGCCACCCAAGTCTGAATTCTCATCACGTTTTTCAATTTTACCGCTGGCGTCTTGCCATTCATCAATCAAGCCAATTAACTTGTGCGGCGCATCCGCATTAAACTCTGTACTGTTGGCGCCTGTTAAGCCTGCTGCATTTCGTGCAAACTCAATCACTGCTAGTTGCATACCCAAACAAATACCTAGGTAAGGAATTTTGTGTTCACGTGCATATTGAATGGATAAAATTTTACCTTCAGTACCACGCACACCAAAGCCACCAGGAATCAAAATAGCGTCCATCTCTTGCAAAGCGGCTGTGCCACTTTTTTCAATTTCTTCGCTATCAATATAGTGAATTTTTACTTTAGATTCCGTATGGATTCCGGCGTGAATCAGCGCCTCGGTAAGTGATTTATAACTCTCAGTTAAATCCACATATTTGCCCACAAAGGCAATATTAACTATATGTTTAGGGTTTTCTAGACGTGTGACAATGTTTTTCCAAGCACTTAAATCGGCGGCTTTGGCCAATATATTTAGCTTATGGCAAACAATTTCATCCATCATTTGGTCGTGCAACAAGCCAGGGATTTTGTAGATTGAATCACTATCAATGGCGCTTATTACAGCCTCAAAAGCCACATTGGTAAATAAGGCAATTTTACGTTTTTCATCTTCTGGAATTTCTCGTTCAGCGCGACATAATAAAATATCAGGCTGAATACCAATCTCACGTAACTCTTTTACACTATGTTGCGTCGGTTTGGTTTTCAGTTCACCCGCAGTAGGAATCCAAGGCAGTAAAGTGAGGTGCACATAACAGGCATTTTGACGACCTTCTTCAAAGCCCATTTGGCGAATTGCCTCTAAAAACGGCAATGATTCAATATCACCCACCGTGCCGCCGACTTCCACAATCGCCACATCTGCGCCTTCTGCGCCACGTTTAATGTGGTTTTTAATTTCATCCGTGATGTGCGGAATCACCTGTACCGTTTTACCAAGATACTCACCACGACGCTCTTTTTTAATCACGGTTTCGTAGATTTGGCCCGTAGTAAAACTATTACGTTTGGCCATACGTTGCGAAATAAAACGCTCATAGTGACCTAAATCTAGGTCAGTTTCTGCGCCATCGTCGGTCACAAACACTTCGCCGTGCTGAAATGGCGACATGGTGCCTGGGTCAACGTTAATATAGGGGTCGAGCTTAAGCATGGTCACTTTAATACCACGCGACTCAAGAATAGCGCCTAGTGAGGCCGCCGCAATGCCTTTGCCAAGAGAGGAAACAACACCGCCGGTTACGAATACATATTTGGTCATGAAAAGGC
>CAYXGE010000053.1:11803-13088 GCA_964464435.1 uncultured Methylophilaceae bacterium | reverse complement strand
TTTTGACGTAACTGCTTGTGAATATCAGTAAAAGTCTCTTGTATGGCTTTAACTTGTTCTTTATCACTCACCAGTTTGAGCGTGGCTTCAGCCAGTTTTTCTGGCGTGGCTTCTTTTTGCAAAAGCTCTGGCACCACAAAACGCCCTGCCAATACGTTGGGTAAGCCTACATAGGGTAAGTACAGCATACGTTTTAATATTTGCCAACTGAGCCAAGGCATGCGGTAGGTAATGACCATGGGGCGTTTTAACAGCGCCGCTTCTAGTGTGGCGGTACCTGAGGCTACAATCACAATATCTGAGGCTTCTATGGCCATATGCGCATGACCAAACAAAATTTGTATGGGTAAATTTAATTCTGGCTGTTCTGCATGCAGCGCAAATAAGGCCTGCTCAAATATGGCGCGGGTTTCACGCGTAACCAATGGCACTAAAAAGTTTACTTCTGGTTGTTCTTGGTAAATGATTTTTGCCGTGTCTATTAAAGTGCGTGCCAATTGCTTAACTTCGCTTTGGCGGCTACCGGGCAACATGGTCACTACCAATTTAGCGTTTTTTAGCTTTAAGTCTTCGCGCGCTTTGGTTTTGCTGGGTTTGAGCGGAAGCTCATCAGCAAGAGGATGCCCCACATAAGTGACTTTAACCCCAGTGTTATCGTAAACTGCAGGCTCAAAAGGAAACAATGCCAACATATGAGAAACGGCGCGTTTAATTTTGCGAATTTTACCTTTGCGCCAAGCCCAAATAGAGGGGCTCACATAGTGAATAGTGGTGATGCCATGTTGTTTAAGTGTTTGCTCCACACCAAAATTAAAATCTGGCGCATCTATACCAATAAACACATCTGGTGGGTTTTCAATAAAGTATTGTTTAACTTGGCTGCGTATTTTGAGCAACTTGGGCAAATGACGAATGACTTCAATGTAGCCACGTACCGAAAGATGCTCAATAGGAAATAGTGTCTTCGCCCCTTCTGCCATCATCTTAGGGCCAGCAATGCCAACAAACTCAATGTTAGGGTTATGCTTTTTGAGCGCTTGTATGAGGTGACTGCCTAGCAAATCACCAGAGGCCTCACCCGCAACAATGCCTACTTTCATATGGTTCTTCTGCGTCAGTGAGTGAATTATCGAACGATGCCACGGGTAGAACGACCTAAAAATTCAACAAGAATTTTCAGTTCCGCACAGGTTTGCATTTGCTCGCTTAGTTGTTGTTTGGCTTCTTCTAATGACAAGCCGTTGCGGTAAAGCGTTTTATAAGCACGTTTAATTTGCGCAATACT
>CAYXGE010000053.1:9402-11703 GCA_964464435.1 uncultured Methylophilaceae bacterium | reverse complement strand
ACCCAATTGTGATTTCCAATTTTAGTGGTATGTTTATCTTGCACTGTGCCACGGTTAAACGTACAAAACTCGCGTATGGTATTGTGATCGCCAATTTCTAAGCTGGTAGGCTCACCTGCATATTTTTTATCTTGCGGTTGCTCACCTAACGATGAAAATTGAAAAATTTGGTTATGTTTACCAATGGTGGTTGGGCCTTGAATCACCACATGGCTGGCAACACGAGTGCCAGCATCAATGCGAACACCCTCGCCAATAATAGAATACGCCCCTACTTCTACTGAACTATCTAATTCAGCATTGGGGTGAACAATTGCGGTTGCATGAATTTTACTAACACTCATATTGTTTCTTTTTATTTAATGGCTTTTAAAATGCACATAAACTCTGCTTCTGCGACGACGACACCATCTACCGTTGCTTGCCCAGTGTACTTCCATATGCCACGTAAAATACGGTCAATTTTGACATTTAATATTAATTGATCGCCTGGAGAAACTGGCTTTTTAAATCTTGCTGTATCAATGCCTGCAAAATAATAGACTGAGTCTTCTGAAGGCAAACTACCCATGGTTTTGAACGACAAAATCGCCGCCGCTTGCGCCATTGCTTCAATAATCAAAACCCCAGGCATCACGGGATGATAAGGAAAGTGACCGGGAAAGAATGGCTCATTAATGGTGACATTTTTAATGGCAGTAATTTCTTTGTTAATTTCATAAGAAACCACTTTATCTACCAACACAAACGGATAACGATGCGGCAAATGCGCAAGTATTTGGTGTATGTCCATGCTTGTATCTTGTACGTCTGTCATATGCACTCTCTTTGTATTCTAGCGATTGTTTTTTTCATCTTTTAAAGATGCAATCTCTTTTTCTAATTGTTTGACTTTATCTGCCAAATCACCAAGCCTTCTGATATTGGCAGCAGTTTTAAGCCATGCGTCATGCGTTTGAAAAGGCATTAACGCAGTATAAGTATCTGTTGCTTCTAAAGAGCGTGTAATCATACTGCCAGGTGAGATAGTGACACCATCAGCAATACTTAAATGCCCCAATATCATGGCTGCACCACCTATTTTGCAATGTTTTCCTATGGTTGCACTGCCTGCCACGCCTACACAACCAGCAATCACCGTGTGCGCACCGACCTTACAGTTATGGCCAATTTGCACCAAATTATCAATTTTAGTGCCCTGTTCAATGACGGTATCATCGATTGCGCCACGGTCTATGGTGGTGTTTGCACCAATTTCTACATCATCTTCAATCACAACACCGCCTACCTGCGGTATTTTTATCCATTGACCTTCGTTTTCAGCATAGCCAAAACCATCACCGCCAATCACACTGCCAGCACCGATAACGCAACGTTTACCTATGGTACATTGATGATAAATAACCGCATTAGCATCTATTTTTGTGCCAGTACCAATTTTAACACCAGCGCCAATATATGCGCCTGCAGCAATTACAACGTCTTCTCCAAGCGCGACATCATGACTTATATGTACATGTGCAGCAACACTACAAGAACTAGGTACAATAGCGCTTGAATGAACAGTAGCTAAATCATGCACACCTGTTTCTACAGGTAACACTGGGTTCATTAGTGCTGATAATTTTGCAAAATATGCGTAAGGGTTATCCGTAATAATTCTGGGTAAGGTGCAAGCTTCTTTTTGCTCATGGCTCAATATCACCGCGCTTGCCTCAGTAGTGGCAAGTAAACCTCTATATTTAGGATTTGCTAAAAAGCTAATTTGCCCTGTTTTAGCATGTGCAAGTGATGCCAGTTTAGACACCTTGGTATCGCCATCCCCTACTACCTCACCGCCAAGTGCGGAAACAATCTCTTTGAGCGTCCAATGCATTTGCGGCATGTCTGATAATTATCAATAATCGCTAGCTTTTATTTAGCTTATTTTTTACCGAGCGACTTAAGCACTTTGTCTGTAATATCAATTTTCTTGGTGGCAAATGCAACCCCACCGTACACCACTAAATCGTAACCTTCAGCTTCAGCTACCGTCGTCACCGCCTTATTGATGCGGTCTTGCAATACGCTGAGCTCTTCATTTTTACGCAAATTAATATCCTCTCTTAATTCACGCTGTTTTCTTTGAAACTCAATTTTTAAATTAGATAAATCACGCTCTTTGTTTCTACGATCAGATTCCGAAATCGTCAAACTATCTTTGGTTAAGCCATTTTCTATATCTTTAATTTGTTTGCCTAAACGATCAAGCTCAGACGTTCTTGGGCTAAACTCTTTTTCGAGCTTTTTACCTGTTTCTGA
>CAYXGE010000053.1:2171-9302 GCA_964464435.1 uncultured Methylophilaceae bacterium | reverse complement strand
TGAGTATCTAAAACTACTTGACTCAGTTGATCTCTCCGAATAAATATTACCTACATCAACAAATGTACTTAGCCTAAATTGTTTAGAATCTGTTAACCCTGGCACTGGAAAGAAGATTTCTGCATTACCCAATACTTTTCCAGTACCCCCCACCGCAAATAGTTGACCAGTAGTGGGGTCAACATCTTTAGGCCCTACCGTACCATTATCATAGCCACGTAAGTTATTTACACCACCAAGGTAATAGTTTTTAAAGAATGGAAAGTCTTGTGAGCCATAGCTAGCAGCATAACCTAACTCAGCGTTTAACATTAGTGTAAAGCTCTCAGATAACTTTTCATACCATGCATGTCTGTAGTCAAGTTTGTAATACTCTAAATCGAAACCCGGAACGGTGACCTCAGCAGACATGCGTTGCAATACACCTGAATTTGGAAACATTAAGTTATCACGGGTATCATGTGTCCAAGCAGCATTAAGTAATAAGCTATCGTTAGTACATCCACTTGAATTATCGCAAAACTGTTGAAAACGTATTGGACTAGAGTCGTCTAGACCAATTTCTGTACTATCGTAGGTTAAACCACCAGAAATAAAATCACGCTCATTCAACGGCATACCAAATCGAATACCTGCCCCATATGATGAGCTATTAAAGCTTGCTGTATTTAGTGCTGCGGTATTGACATCACGTCTATATACATCAAAACCTCTACTAATACCGTCTGGGGTAAAATAAGGGTCAGTAAATGAAAGTGAATAGGTTTTATTGATTCGCCCAGTATTCACCTGCGCACTAACGCGATTACCAGTTCCTAAAAAGTTATTCTGGTTGACGGTAATACCGAATACCACACCTTCATTACTAGATAAACCTGCACCAAATTGAATGCTTCCCGTAGACCGTTCCGTGACGTTAATATTAATGTCAACTTGATCTGAAGTGCCAGGAACTGCAGGGGTTTCAAAATTAATATCATCAAAAAAGTTAAGGCGCTCTACGCGTTGTTTTGATCGTGTAATTTTATCTGCCGCATACCAACCAGATTCCATTTGGCGAAGTTCACGACGAATCACCTCATCACGCGTGCGGCTATTGCCATTAATAGTAATACGTCTGACGTAGGCTCGTTTACCAGGATCAACAAAAAATGAAAAAGAAACAATATGTTTTTCTTTATCAACTTCAGGTACGGCATTCACATTGGCAAATGCATATCCATCGTTACCAAGACGGTCTGAAATGGCTTTAGTGGATTCTGTAATTTTTTGGCGATTAAAATATTCACCAGTTTGCAAACTGATTAATTGACGCGCTTCTTGCTCAGGAATTAATACCTCACCTGCTAATTTAACATCACCAATTTGGTATTTTGAACCTTCTGTAATATTAATGGTGATATAAATATCACGCTTATCTGGGGTAATAGATACTTGAGTAGAGTCAACATTAAACTCCAAATAGCCTTTATTCATATAAAATGAACGTAAGGCTTCTATATCAGCGCCCAACTTTTGTTTTGAATATTGGTCATCTTTATTCCACCAACTTAGCCAATTTGGTGTAGTGAGTTTAAATAATTCACGCAATTCATCATCATCAAAATCTTTGTTGCCAACAATATTGATGCCCTGAATTTTAGAAACAGACCCTTCTTCAATGTCAAATTTAATTGCGACGCGATTGCGCTCTAACGGACTTGCAGAAGTTTTGACAGATGCAGAGTATTTACCTTGTGACAGATATTGACGCTTAATTTCTTGCTCGGCTCTCTCAAGCATAGCACGGTCATAGATTAAACCTTCAGCCAAACCTATTTGTTTTAGCCCCTCTTTCATTTTGTCAGAAGGGAAAGATTTATTACCTTCAAAGCTGATTTGTGCAATTGCGGCACGTTCTTGCACCATAACGACTAATACGCCGTTATCAGCTTCAATTCTCACGTCTTTAAAAAAGCCTGTACTGTAGAGCGTTTTAATCGCTTGTGTGGCTTTATCATCCGTCATGGTATCGCCCACTTTAACGGGCAGATAGTTAAATATTGTGCCAGCTTCTGTACGTTGTAATCCTTCTACGCGGATATCTTGCACTGTAAAGGGGGCAATTGCATAGGCAGTATTAGCCAAAGCAAGGCTCATAATAAACGGCAACATGCCGTATTTAAATTTACTAAAAGTCATTCATTTAACCTGTGATGAGTCGGTTAATATCGTTATAAAAAGCAATTATCATTAAACCACCCAACAACGACATACCGATACGTTGACCTATTTCCATGGCCTGCTCAGAAACAGGGCTCCCTTTTATTATCTCGACGATATAATACAGCAAATGACCCCCATCTAGCACAGGAATTGGCAGAAGATTTAGCACGCCCAAACTGATACTAATTAAAGCCAAAAAACCTACAAAAGCAGTTAAGCCAATATTTGCACTCTGTCCAGCAAATGAAGCAATGGTTACGGGCCCACTCACACTTTTTAATGAAACATCACCCACTAACATTTTACCAAGCATTTTTAAACTAAATGTTGCAGTATCCCATGTTTTTTGTGTGGCTTTTTGTAATGCTGCTAATGGACCATAACGCGTCGTTGTAATCAATTTATCAATTTCATGTTGTGGTAAATAAAAGCTCGCGCCTATACGCCCGATAGACTTATTTTGCTCATTTACCGCATCAGGGACCACCTGTAACTGCAATGGTTTACCGTCTCTAAGCAACTCAAACTCAAGCATTTTGTTGGGGTTGCTTTGAATTTTTTCCACTAATTCATCCCAATTTTTCACCACTTGGCCAGATATTTTAAGAATTTTGTCTTGTGATTGAAGCCCCGCTTTTTGTGCCGCACTATTCGCTTGAATTTCACCAATCGTTGCTGGTAAATCTGGTTTAAAAGGAATAAGTCCTAATTTTTCTAGAAAATCGCCTTCTAAATCTTCTTTGGTGATACTTGAAATATCTAACTGATGGTGATGCGTTTCACCTTTGATATCAATACTTTTGAGCGCAATCGATTTTTTATTGAGTACTTCTTGTAGCATTAACCAACGCACATCTTGCCAACTTGCCACCTGTTGCGCATTAACTTCCGTGATTTTATCTCCCGCATAGAGTTGCGCTTTGGCCGCAGGAGATTCTAATGCCATATTACCAAGTATAGGTTTTAAGCCAGTCACCCCAGCCATAAATAGCAACCAATACAAGAATATCGCCAATAACAAATTGGCTACTGGGCCAGCCAGTACAATCAGAATACGCTTCCAAACTGTTTGACGATTAAATGCGCGTGCTAAATCAGCCTCATTTTCTACGGGCGCTTCACGTTCATCCAACATTTTGACATAGCCACCCAAAGGAATCGCAGCCAAAGCAAATTCAGTCTGATCTTGCCCCAAACGTCGGGTGTAAAAAGGTTTGCCAAAGCCAATAGAAAAACGTAATACCTTGACGCCACACCACCTTGCCACCTGAAAATGACCATATTCATGAATGGCGATTAAAATACCTAGAGTGAGTAAAAACGCTAGCAAGGTCATAAAAAACGAACTAAACATACGATGCAACCCAATCAGTGGCTAACGCTCTCGCTTGTGTATCCGCTTGAACGACATCATCAAGTTGCATAACATCACAGATATTTGCGTTGGATAAGACGTTTTCAATCAATGCTGGAATTTGCATAAATCCTATCTGCTCAGCTAAGAATGCGGCAACAGCAATTTCATTGGCAGCATTTAAAATAGCTGGGGCTGTCCCACCTCGCTTCAAGGCATCAAACGCCAGTGCTAAACAAGGAAAACGCACCATATCAGCTGGTTCAAAATCTAAACGCCCTACTTTAATTAAATCTAAAGAGCTTACGCCACTAGTTAATCTATTGGGGTAACCTAAAGCATAAGCAATTGGGGTACGCATATCTGGGTTACCCATTTGAGCTAAAATTGAACCATCAATATACTCCACCATCGAGTGAATCACACTTTGTGGATGTACCACCACGTCAATTTGTTCAGGTGTGGCATCAAACAACCAGCGTGCCTCAATTACCTCTAAGCCTTTATTCATGAGGGTTGCAGAATCAATGGTAATTTTTGGACCCATTTTCCAATTGGGATGATTAAGCGCCTGTGCCACAGTAACGTTTTCTAAAGCTTCACGAGGAAATGTTCTAAATGGTCCACCAGAAGCAGTTAATAAAATTCGCTTAATGCCTTTTTCCGCTAAGCTACCTTCTTTATCAACAGGCATTACCTGAAAAATGGCATTGTGCTCACTATCGATCGGCAGCAAGGTTGCGCCATACTGTTTAACTGCCTGCATAAACAGACTGCCAGACATGACTAAAGTTTCTTTATTAGCTAATGTTACACGTTTACCTGCCTGTGCTGCAGCCATTGCAGGCTTGAGGCCAGCAGCGCCAACAATTGCTGCCATTACAATATCCACCTCAGCATGGGCTGATACAAACTCCAAAGCTTGCGCGCCAGCTAACACTTGTGTGCTTGACCCACTATTTTTGAGTTTTGCTTCTAATTGTTGCGCTGCGTCTTCATTTAGCAATACCGCATATTGTGGTTGATGCAACATAACTTGAGCATACAAAGCATCTACATTGGCGTTAGCCGCTAACGCAAAGGCCTTAAACTGTTGCGCGTGGCGTTGCATCACATCTAGTGTTTGTAGACCAATAGTCCCTGTACTGCCTAAAATTGTTACGTTTTGCACACAACCACCTAGTTTATAAATGCAATTGCACATTAAATTGTGCAATTAAAATTAATGCAATTGGCAAAGAAGGAATCACGCCATCAATGCGGTCTAAAATACCGCCATGTCCAGGTAAAAAACTGCCACTGTCTTTAATATTGGCGTGACGTTTCATCATGGACTCAAACAAATCACCAATAACGCCCAAAATAACAATCATCCACATCACTAACACGAGCTTATAATCGCCAAGCCCCATTGCACAACAAATCACAGCAAATAATGTCACGGCAAACATGGCACCAGCAACCCCTTCCCATGTTTTACCTGGGCTAATATTAGGTGCTAGTTTGTGTTTACCAAACTTCTTACCTGTAAAATAAGCGGCACTATCAGCAATCCAAATTGGCACTAACAGTAAAAGCAATAACCAAGGAGACTCCATTCTAACTGCAACTGTAGCAATCCAGAGTGGCGCTAATAAAATCATGCCTAACAATGCCATCACCATTGCTTGCTTGATGACAAACCGTTTAGCTAACCATATGGGCGCTAACAATAACCAAAACAAAGCAGCCAAAATATAAAGTGGTTGTGATATTTGCGTTAATATTGAAAAGTGAGATTGCTGCATCGCATATAGGCCAACCCCGCCAAACAAGGTTGCAACTACTAAATAACAGAGCGTATAAGACTTGCTAAATTGCGCCATGCCAGCCCACTCGTACAAGCTAACAAGTGACAACACTAGCATGAGGCTAGCCCAAACCATGTTTGAAGAAAGAAATAAAGTAGGAATAAACGCGCCCACCAGCAGTAATGCTGTGATAATTCTTGTGGTATGCATACTAGCTTTTAGCGTCAGTCACTTGCTCGCTTGTGCGACCAAATCTACGTTCTCTTGCTTGATATGATTGCAAAGCTTGGTTAAAAGCCGCCTCATCAAAGTCAGGCCAAAGCGTATCGGTAAAATAAAGCTCTGTATAAGCAAGCTGCCAAAGCATAAAATTACTAATGCGCTTTTCACCGCCAGTACGAATAAACAAATCAGGCTCTGGTGCATAACTTAAGGCTAAATGTGGCGTGATATCAGCCTCTGTGTAACCCTCAGCAAGACTTGATGGTGGAGATTTAAGCATTTTATTTGTGGCTTGCATGATATCCCATCGGCCACCGTAATTAGCCGCTATGGTCAACGTTAAACCCGTATTATTGGCAGTTAACGCTTCTCCATGTTCCATTTCTTGCAATAGCAAAGGCTCAAACGCCGTTCTATCACCCACAATAATCAGGCGAATATTATTATCATGAAGCTTTTTCACCTCACGTTTTAATGCTTCAATAAACAACGCCATTAAAAAAGACACTTCATCAGCAGGTCTGCGCCAGTTTTCACTACTGAAAGCAAATAAAGTCAGGTATTTAACGCCTTTACTAGCACATAATTTAACCATGTCACGCACGGTTTCCACACCGCGCTTATGACCCGCGACACGCGGCATTAAGCGTTTTTTTGCCCATCGCCCATTGCCATCCATAATCACAGCTATGTGCTGTGGAATGTCCAACACCTGCGGAATGTTTTGTGTGGAACTTGAAAAAATGCCCAATTAAAAACCTTTAGTAATAAGGATATTGCAAATCAAACTGCCATCAATTCTGCTTCTTTAACTTGCAATAGCTTATCTACTTCTGCTACATATTTATCTGTGAGTTTCTGCACCTCATCTTGCATGCGGCGCTCATCATCTTCACTAATTTCTTTATCTTTAATCATTTTTTTGAGTGCGTCATTGGCATCTCTTCGCACATTACGCAATGCAACTTTTGCATTTTCACCCTCTGATTTCACCACTTTGGTTAAATCACGACGGCGCTCTTCAGTTAACATGGGCATAGGTACACGAATCACATCGCCATTGGTGGCAGGATTTAAGCCTAAATCAGAATCACGAATCGCTTTTTCAACTTTGCTAATCATGTTTTTTTCATAAGGTTGCACGTTAATCGTACGCGCATCACCCAAGTTAACGTTAGCCACCTGATTGACTGCTACCATACTACCGTAATATTCCACCATCACATGGTCTAACAAACCAGTGTGGGCGCGGCCTGTACGAATTTTTGCCAAATCAGTTTTTAATGCCTCTAAAGATTTTTGCATTTTCTGTTCAGCATTTGTTTTTACAGTGTTAATCATTGTTTTATTCCCTCTACTCTATTACAAAGTGCAAACTTAAGGTAATACCTTAGTACCTTCGTCTTCACCCATCACTACACGCTTTAACGCACCTTGTTTAAATATGTTAAATACCGCAATTGGTAGTTTTTGATCACGACACAACGTAAAGGCAGTTGCGTCCATGACTTTTAAATCTTTGTTAATCGCCTCATCAAAACTCACAGTTTGATACATCAC
>CAYXGE010000053.1:0-2071 GCA_964464435.1 uncultured Methylophilaceae bacterium | reverse complement strand
CCTATGTGACGCATTGCATCTTGCAGTGCAAGCGCATTCATTACCGTTGCTAGCATGCCCATGTAATCTGCCTGTGCGCGATCCATACCATCAGCGGCTGGGGCTACCCCCCTAAAAATATTACCGCCACCAATCACCACACCTACTTCAACACCTAAATCGACAATCTCTTTAATCTGACCCACAATATTAGTGATGGTAGCGCGATTAATGCCGTAAGCATCATCGCCCATCAGTGCTTCACCAGAGAGCTTAAGCAATATGCGTTTATAGGCTGGCTTGGACATTTTTCTCCTTTATTTTGGGGCAGTTGCACATAAAAAAACGTGGATTACCTGAACTGGCTAACCCACGTTTTTGTGTCGCTTCAGATAATGCGCTATTCTACATCATCTTTTACATTTTAGCGCTTAACCTTTAGCGGCAGCGGCAACCTCAGCAGCAAAATCTGTCACCACTTTTTCAATGCCCTCACCTACCACATACATGGTAAATGAAGCCACGCTAGCGCCTTTAGATTTGAGCAATTGCTCAATGGTTTGTTTATCATCTTTCACAAACGCTTGGCTAAGCAAAGTGACTTCTTTTAAGAACTTTTGCACTGTACCATCAGCAATTTTTTCAATCATCGCTTCTGGTTTGCCTGCTTCTTTCGCTTTTTCAATCGCTACGCGACGCTCTGCATCAATCAATTCTTGTGCAACACCGCTAGCATCTAATGATTTTGGTTTAGCTGCAGCAATATGCATCGCAATATCTTTACCTAACGCTTCATCACCACCCACTAAATCTACCAACACACCAATTTTTGAACCATGCACATAGCTGGTTAACTTACCTTGTGCTTTTACAGACACAAAACGACGTGGGGTAATGTTTTCACCAATTTTACCTACCAATTGGGTACGTGTTTCTTCAGCAGTGCTACCACCCATAGGCAAAGCAGCAACTGCCTCAATATTAGCAGGGTTATGTTGTGCTACCACATTGGCTAATTCGCCTACAAATTTCACAAACTCCTCGTTTTTAGCACAGAAATCTGTTTCTGAGTTTACTTCAATCATCGCGCCAGATTTACCATCAGCAGCAATGCTAATACCCACAGTACCTTCAGCCGCTACACGACCAGCCGCTTTGCTTGCTTTGTTACCAAAACGTACACGCAAAATTTCTTCTGCACGTTGCATATCGCCTTCAGCTTCTGTTAACGCTTTTTTGCAATCCATCATTGGCGCATCTGTACGCTCACGAAGCTCTTTCACCATACCTGCGGTAATTTCAGCCATCTTAAACTCCTTAAATTCTTATAAAATCAGCACGTTAAATTAATACGCACTTCAACTTTAAATAAAAAAGGGGCTTATATCTAAGCCCCTTTCGTTCAAATTAATTACTCAGCGGCAACTTCTTCAACAAACTCTTCTTCTGTAGCAGATTTAAGAATTTCAGAAATAGATTGATTACGGCCTTCTAACACAGCATCCGCAATACCACGTGCGTATAAACGAATTGCACGGCTTGAGTCATCGTTACCAGGGATAATATAAGTCACGCCATCAGGTGAGTTATTAGTATCCACCACACCAATTACTGGAATGCCTAATTTAGCAGCTTCAGTAATCGCGCCACTTTCATGACCAACGTCAATAATGAAAATCGCATCTGGCAAGCCACCCATGTCTTTAATGCCGCCAATAGAACGTTGAAGTTTCTCAACTTCACGTTTGTAGCCCAATACTTCTTTTTTACCAAACTTATCTAAGCTACCATCTTGCAACATGGTTTCGTAATCATTTAAACGCTTGATAGATTGCTTCACCGTTTTAAAGTTAGTGAGCATGCCACCTAACCAACGATGATTCACGAATGCACAATTCGCGCGAATCGCTTCTTCTTTAATGATTTCACGTGCTTGACGTTTAGTACCTACAAACAAAATACGGCCTTTATTTGCAGCGAGTTGACGAATAAACTTCAACGCATCTTCAAACATTGGCAATGATTTTTCGAGGTTTACAATATGAATTTTGTTACGATCGCCAAAAATGAACGGTGCCATTTTTGGGTTCCA
>CAYXGE010000052.1:1784-13557 GCA_964464435.1 uncultured Methylophilaceae bacterium | reverse complement strand
GGAATAAAGAATGGCGACACTTTACGTGGGCCACCTTCGTCATAGGTATCATTAGTGTCTTCAATCATACCTAAGCCACCGATACCTGAGCCTATGGAAACGCCAATTCGTTCAGCATTTTCTTCAGTCACTACAATACCAGAGTCTTTAAATGCCTCTATGCCTGCAACTAAGCCATATTGAATGAAAGTATCCATTCGTCTGGCATCTTTTGCGGGTAAATATTGAGTGACATCAAAGTTTTTAACTTCACCTGCTACTTGTGAAGCAAACTGACTTGCGTCAAATTTAGTGATATTGGTAATGCCAGAACGGCCTGCGACCAAGTTTTGCCATGCGTCATTTACACCAATACCTACTGGTGAAACAACGCCAAGACCAGTGACTACTACTCTGCGTTTTTGCATATATGGAGGTATCTAGCCAGCCATGTGACTGACTGGCTAGAAATATCTTTAAGTATTACTTAAGGTTAGTATTGATATAATCAATCGCTAGTTGAACATTAGTGATTTTCTCAGCTTCTTCGTCTGGGATTTCGCAGTCAAATTCTTCTTCGAGCGCCATCACCAACTCAACTGTATCCAATGAGTCAGCACCTAAGTCGTCTACAAATGATGATGTATTTTTTACATCTGCTTCGTTTGCGCCTAATTGCTCTGCAACGATTTTTTTAACGCGTTGTTCGATGTCGGACATCTAATTACCCCTTATTTATAATATGTGACTTGTAAAACTCCGAGTATTTTAACAAAACTCTGAGCGATTTCAAAAAAAACTCAACATTAATTATCAATTAAAACAAAAAAACTTGTATCAATGCTTACACCATGAGCATTCCGCCGTTAATATGTAAGGTTTCTCCAGTAATATAACCTGCTGAAGGTGAAGCTAAAAATACGACAGCTGCCGCGATATCGTCAACATGTCCAAATTTTCCTAGTGGAATGTGCGCCATCATTTTATTGCGTACTTCTTCACTTAATTCTTTAGTCATGTCTGTATCAATAAACCCTGGCGCAATGCAGTTTACCGTAATACCACGGCTACCAACCTCTTGCGCTAAAGATTTAGTAAATCCTGTCATACCCGCTTTGGCTGCAGCATAATTGGTTTGACCTGCATTGCCCATATGCCCAACGACGGATGAAATACTAATGATTCTGCCAGTGCGCGCTTTCATCATTGGCCTAAGCACCGCTTGGCTCATGCGATAAACCGATGTTAAATTGGTAGAAATCACCTCTTGCCAGTCTTCATCTTTCATGCGCATGAGTAAGGTATCACGTGTTATACCAGCGTTATTCACGAGTATGGTGACATCTCCAAACTGCTCACCAATTTGCTTAAGTACCGCTTCAACTTGTTGTGCATCATTCACATTGAGTGCTAGACCCGTGCCTTTAACACCAGCTTGTGTTAGTTGGGCTGAAATGGCCTCAGCACCTGCTTGTGAAGTGGCGGTGCCTATCACTGTGGCGCCTGCTTTACCTAATGCATTGGCAATGGCTGCACCAATGCCTCGACTCGCGCCTGTGACTAATGCTACTTGGTTTGTGAGCATCCATTGACTCCTTTATATATATTAATTTAACTAAGCGTTCTCACACCTAAGTTGAATACCTAACCATTTAAGCTGGCTTTAAACTCAGCCATTGCCGCTTCATTGGTCAGTGCAACACAGCTCATTTCCGCATGAATACGTTTGGTTAAACCTGCTAATACTTTACCAGGACCGCATTCAGCACTTAGTAAATATCCTTGGTTGCCAATAGACATCACGGTTTCAACCCAACGTACAGGGCTGTAAAGCTGACGTACTAAAGCATCTTTAATTTTTTCACTTTCTTGGTATACAGCAACATCTGCGTTATGCATAACAGGAATACTTGGTTGGTTGACCTGTACATTTTGTAAGTAAACTGCAAGTTTTTCTGCTGCTGGCTTCATTAATGCACAATGCGAAGGCACACTCACAGGCAATGGCAATGCGCGTTTAGCACCTTTGGCTTTGGCAGCTTCCATGCCACGTTCTACCGCTGATTTATTGCCTGCGATAACGACTTGTCCAGGTGAATTTAAGTTTACAGCCTCTAACACCTCACCATGTGCCGCTTCAGCGCATACTTCGCGTACAGCGTCGTCATCTAAACCTAATATGGCCGCCATTGCGCCCACGCCTTCAGGCACTGCATCTTGCATGACTTGCGCACGAAATTGCACCAATGGTAATGCATCTTTAAAACTCAATGCGCCTGCTGCCACTAAAGCGGTATACTCGCCCAAGCTATGCCCCGCTAAAATAGCAGGTGCTGTTTGTTCATTGGCTTGCCAAACACGCCAAGATGCAATCCCCGCAGTGAGCATTAAAGGTTGGGTGTTAGTGGTTTGATTAAGGGCTTCATTTGGCTCAGTGGCCATTTTCCAAAAATCAATGCCCAAAATATCTGAGGCCTCAACAAAAGTATTTTGAATCGTAGCAATACCGTCAAAGCCTTGCATCATACCGACAGACTGTGAGCCCTGACCTGGAAAAAAACATGCGTATTTTTTCATAATTAACTTTAACTTAAGTGTTTAATTAATTGATTATTAATAACTAATTTAAAATTAGTACCTTATTAGAACAGAGCCCCAAGTAAAACCACCACCAAAGGCTTCCATTAGTATGATTTCACCACGCTGAATACGTCCATCTCTAACCGCTGTGTCTAAGGCAAGAGGAATGGAGGCGGCCGATGTATTGCCATGCTTATCAACGGTCACCACTACGTTATCCATACTCATCTCAAGCTTTTTAGCAGTGGCTTGTAAAATACGAATATTGGCTTGATGCGGCACTAACCAATTAATATCAGACTTTTGCATATTGTTTGCTGCAAGCGTTTCATCCACAATTTGGTCCAAGGTGTTCACTGCCATTTTAAACACAGGATTACCTTCCATTACTACCGTATCATTGCCATCAGCTTTGCGCGGCACATGCAACATGGTTTCATAGTTTCCATCCGCATGCAGATGTGTTGAGATGATGCCTTGAGTATCAGAGGATTGTAAAATCACAGCCCCAGCCCCATCACCCCATAAAATACTGTTACTTCTATCACTGTAGTCAGTAATGCGTGAAAAAGTATCCGCACCAATGATTAAGGCGCATTGACTAGCACCTGTCTGAATAAATTGATGAGCGGTGGTTAATGCATATACAAAACCACTGCATACTGCTTGAATATCAAATGCTGGGCAACCCGCAATACCAAGTTTGCGTTGCACTATTGTTGCTACACTAGGAAAAATTTTGTCTGGCGTTGTGGTTGCTATGATAATTAAGTCAATTTGTGAGGTTTGAATGCCTGCACTCGCAATCGCCTGTAAAGCAGCTTTTGTTGCTAAATCACTTGTCAGCTCGTCTTCTGCAGCAATATGACGTTCACGAATACCTGTGCGGGTAAAAATCCACTCATCCGTGGTATCCACCATTTTTTCTAAATCATGGTTAGACAGCACTCTTGCTGGGAGATAACTGCCTGTGCCAGCGATACGTGAATGCTTCATTGACTATCCTGTAATTGAGTTTCGCCATTTGCTTCGGAGCGTGGCTGAATATGTTCTATGGTTAACTGCTCAGAAATGCGGCGCAATACCCCACTTCTTGCCTCTTCAATCGCCACATGAATTGCAGATAAGTAGCCTAGTTGATCTGCCCCGCCATGACTTTTTACCACAATACCACGTAAGCCCAAAAAGCTTGCGCCATTGTATCTGCGCGGGTCAAGGCGCTTTTTAAATGCCTTCAATACGGGCATGGCACACAATGCCATGGTTTTTGTTAACCAACTACGCTTAAATTCTTGGGTTAAAAATTTACCCATCATATGCGCCAAGCCCTCTGTGGTTTTTAATGATACATTACCCACAAAGCCGTCGCACACCACCAAGTCTGTGGTGCCTTTAAAAATATCATCACCTTCAACATTGCCGTAAAAATTAAGGTGACTGTTACGCAATAACTCAGCAGCTTGCTTCACTACCTCATTACCTTTAATGTCTTCTGAGCCAATATTTAATAAGCCAACGGTTGGGCGCTCTTTGTTTTCAACGCAGCTGACTAGCATCGCACCCATAATCGCAAATTGATACAAATGCTCTGCGGTGCAATCGGCATTGGCCCCTAAATCTAACATGTAGGTATTACCACGCTCGCTCGGTAAGGTAGAGGCGATTGCAGGCCTATCAATACCCGGTAATGTTTTTAGCACAAAACGTGCTGTTGCCATCAATGCGCCAGTATTGCCAGCACTCACGCATGCGTGCGCCTCACCACTTTTAACAAGATTAATAGCGACGCGCATAGAAGAATCTTTTTTGTTCTTCATCGCGCTTTGTGGCGACTCATCCATCAACACCACTTCGCTAGCATGATGAATGCGTAAGCGTGGATTTGACTGATACTTATGCGCCTTAAGTTCGGCTTCGATGGCATCTGACAGTCCAACCAGCACCACATTAAGCCTAGCATCATTTGCAAGGGCTTCTATTGCAGCGGGAACAGTCACATGCGGACCATGATCGCCACCCATAGCATCTATTGCTAAGGTTATATCCATCATAAAATTGACACGCCTAGATGAAACAACGCCGCACTAATTGTTAGCGCGGCGTTATCTTTATGCTGATAATTCAAAGCTTGATAGACTCAAAGCTAAGGATATTCAAACTTAAAATTATTCGCCTTTAGCAGGCATCACCTTACGACCACGGTAGTAGCCATTTGGGCTCACGTGATGACGTAAATGGGTTTCACCTGTGGTTGGCTCTACTGCCAATGGTGGATTTGTCAAAAAGTCATGTGACCTGTGCATACCGCGTTTTGAAGGTGACTTTTTATTTTGCTGAACTGCCATGTTAATTACTCCGCTATCTACTGCTACCCAAATAAATTTACTATCTTCTTAATAATGATTTGTTTTAAACAAAACAATTAAGGCGATGCGTTAAATTGTTAATCCGTAATTATAAATCAATAATAAAAAAATGTCAGCTTAATTTCTTTTTAACCCTTTCAATACCGCAAAAGGGCTTTCTTTTTGCACGCTGTGCATTTTAGAGTCACCACATTCAGTCTCATGTTTGGGCGCAATAGGTAAAGCGGCTATCACTTCATCTTCAATTAAATCGACCAAATTCATTGCCCTATCAGGCTCTATAAAGTCTACATCATCTGCACTTGCATCTTGCGCTTCAGCATCATCGCTGATTGCGTAAATAAAATGAAGTGCTAATGGGTATTGCATAGACATTAAACAGCGTTGACATATCACTGGCATGTCCACCTCAATACTTAATTCAAGTGTAGGATGTGACATATGTTCTGCATGCCCTATTAAGGTGTATTGAATCAGCAAAGATTGTTGGTTTGCTGAATTCAGCAGTGCTGCCAAGCGACTACACTCTACTTCAGTGAGTTTGCCAGTTAATGATAGATTTTTTTTTGCAAAATCCAAGTTATTGATTACATGGGGATTCATGGTATAACTCTCGATATTGGTGGTTTGTACATCTTTAGCTTTTAGCATGCCTCATGCTACAATGCATAGGTTTGGTTCATTATTTTACAATCCATCTTTACAGCTAAGGTATTGGTTAAGCGTGATTAAAAAAATATTAATTGCAAATCGTGGTGAAATTGCTGTGCGTATTATACGTGCATGTTCTGAAATGGGCATTAAATCAGTAGCAATCTATTCAGATGCAGACCGCCAAGCATTACATGTTAAAAAGGCGGATGAAGCCTATAACATTGGCTCTGACCCTGTGGCTGGCTATTTAAATGCACACAATATCGTCAACCTTGCTGTAGCTTCAGGTTGTGATGCATTGCATCCAGGTTATGGTTTTTTGTCTGAAAACCCAGAACTGTCTGAAATTTGCGCCCGCCGAGGCGTGAAGTTTATTGGTCCTAATGCCGCAGTCATTCGACAAATGGGTGACAAAATTCAGGCACGTAACGCGATGATTAAAGCTGGGATTCCTTGTGTGCCTGGCAGTGATGGTAATCTTGAAACCGTAGAAGAAGCTGTAGCACTTGCCAAGAAAATTGGTTACCCAGTCATGCTCAAAGCCACTAACGGCGGTGGCGGTCGTGGTATTCGCCGTTGTAATGATGAAAAAGAATTGCTGGGCAATTATGATCGCGTCATTAGTGAAGCTAGCAAAGCGTTTGGTAAACCAGAGTTATTTCTTGAAAAATGCGTCGTTAAGCCTCGTCATATCGAAATTCAAGTGCTTGCAGACAGCCACGGCAATGTGATTCATTTGTTTGAACGTGATTGCTCTATTCAGCGCCGTAATCAAAAGTTGATTGAGATTGCTCCATCCCCACAATTAACGCAATCTCAGCGCGACTACATTGGTGGCTTGGGTGTCAAAGCGGCAAAAGCTGTAGGTTATGAGAATGCGGGTACGGTTGAATTTTTGCTCGATTCAGATGGTAGTTTTTACTTCATGGAAATGAATACGCGTCTGCAAGTTGAACATACTGTGACAGAAACTATTACTGGTGTAGATATTGTACAAGAGCAGATTCGTATTGCCGATGGTCAGCCCTTGCAATATCAACAAAGCGAGATTCGCTTCAGGGGTTTTGCCATGGAGTATCGCATTAATGCGGAAGACCCTAAAAATGACTTTTTACCAAGCTTTGGTAAAATTACGCGCTATTATGCGCCTGGTGGCCCAGGTGTGCGTATGGATGCCGCGATTTACAGTGGGTATGTTATACCGCCCTACTATGACTCTATGTGCGCTAAGCTCACAGTTTGGGCGCTAGACTGGGAGAGCGTCATTGAGCGTGGTCGTCGTGCACTCAATGACATGGTGGTTTACGGAGTGAAAACCACTATTCCGTATTATTTAGAAATTATGAAACATCCTGATTTTAGGGGCGCAGACTTTAATACCAGTTTTGTGGAGTCGCATCCAGAACTAGTAAACTATGCTACCGAGTTTCCGCCCGAGTTGTTTGCCGCCGCCATTTCAGCTGCGATTGCTGCACATGAAGGTATTTAATTAAGTTTTTGAGACCAAGAGATTATGAGCAAAATACACGTTACTGAATTAGTTTTACGCGATGGACACCAATCACTGATTGCCACCCGCATGAGAACGGAAGATATGTTGCCAATTGCTAAACAAATGGACAACATTGGCTTTTGGTCTATAGAAGCCTGGGGAGGTGCAACCTTTGATGCCTGCGTACGGTTCTTAAAAGAAGACCCTTGGGAGCGCTTAAGAAAACTTCGTAAAGCGATGCCTAATAGCCGTATCAATATGTTGTTACGTGGTCAGAACTTATTAGGTTATCGTCACTATTCAGATGATGTGGTACATGCTTTTGTTAAACAAGCTGCCAATGGTGGTGTTGATGTATTCCGTATTTTTGATGCCATGAACGATTTACGCAATATGCGTGAAGCCATTAGCGCGGTTAAAAAATTAAAAAAACATGCCATCGGTACGATTTCTTATACCACCAGCCCTGTGCATGATATTGCCTACTTTGTAAGCCTTGCAAAAGAGTTGGAAAGCATGGGCGCTGACAGCATTGGCATTAAAGACATGGCGGGTATCTTATTGCCGAGTATTGCTGGTGATCTGGTCAAAGCCATTAAAGCAGAGGTCAAACTGCCAATCCACGTACATACCCACGCAACTTCTGGCTTTGCCAATATTGCATTAATGAAGGCGATTGAAAACGGCGCGAGTATTATTGATACTTGCAACTCTTCATTTGGAGAAGGTGCAAGTCACCCATCCACTGAAAGCATGGTGGCTGCATTGCAAGGTACACCCTACGATACCGGCTTAGATTTAATTAAATTGCAAGAAATTACCGCTTACTTCCGTGAAGTGCGTAAAAAATACTGGCAGTTTGAAAGTGAGTTTACCGGTGTAGATACGCGCGTACTGGTAAACCAAGTCCCTGGTGGCATGATTTCTAATCTTTCCAATCAACTAAAAGAGCAAGGTGCACTCAACCGCATGGATGAAGTGTTAAGTGAGATTCCACGCGTGCGTCAAGATTTGGGTTTTCCTCCATTAGTGACACCCACTTCACAAATTGTCGGAACACAAGCTGTATTAAACGTAATGACTGGTTCGCGCTATAAATCGATTACTAATGAAGTAAAAAACTATTTCTTAGGTCAATACGGCAAACCGCCAAGCGAAGTCAATGCGGAAATTAAAAATTTGGCCGTTGGTGATGGTGAAGTCATTACCTGCCGTCCTGCGGACATGCTTGAGCCAGAGATGGATAAACTCAATATTTTGGCTGAAGGCTTAGCCAAGACTGAAGAAGACGTACTGACTTATGCCATGTTTCCAGATTTGGCAAAAACCTTCTTACAAGAGCGTAATGCAGGCACTTTAAAACCGGAGGCGTTACTCACTAAAGAAACTGTGCAAGCGGGTGCTGCGCGCTACGCGCCCAACGAGTTTAAAGTAACGCTACATGGTGAAACATTCCATATTAAACTCACAGGTAGTGGTCATGCAGGTGAAGAATTGCGTCCTTACTATGTGTCTGTGGATGGCATTGCCGAGGAAGTCATTGTAGAAACCTTAAGTGAAATTGAAGTATCAGGCGGAAAATCTGGCAGTAAGAAAAAAGCCGCCGCTGTAAGCACTGGTGGTAGTGGTCGCCCACGCCCTACGCATGCTGGCTGTGTGACTACAGCAATGCCTGGCAGTATTGTGGATGTTAAAGTCAAAGCTGGCGACCGCGTTAAAGCGGGTGATGCTGTGTTGGTGATTGAAGCCATGAAAATGGAAAACGAAATTCAAGCACCTAAATCAGGGGTGGTGATTGCTGTTAATGTTCATAAAGGTGACAGTGTTACACCCGATGAAACCTTGCTAGAAATTCAACCAGAATAAGAAACTCCTTTATCATAAGCCGACAGCCCGCTGTCGGCTTTTTTATTTTAGAATAACACTATGCAACCCCTTATACTCGCTTCTTCATCACCCTACCGTCGCGAACTTTTGCAAAAATTACGCATACCGTTCACCTGCGTGAAACCTGAGGTTGATGAAACGCCATTGCTAGGTGAAGCACCAGAACAGACCGCTTTAAGGCTAGCGCAACTCAAAGCACGCCACGTAGCGCTAGATTACCCCAATGCCCTAATTATTGGTTGTGATCAAGTGGCTACGTTTGATGGCATACAAGTTGGCAAACCTATGACGCATGTCAACGCTGTTAAACAGTTACAAACGATGCGTGGGAAAACTGTGATGTTTCATAGTGCTTTATGCCTATTAAATGCTACTACTGGTGAAATGCAGGTAGAAAATGTACCCTATTCTGTTACTTTTAGACATTTAACAGACGCCCAGATTGAGCATTATCTAAAGTTAGAACAACCTTATGACTGTGCAGGTAGTGCAAAATCTGAAGGCTTGGGTATTGCTGTCATTGAAAAAATGACAGGAGATGATCCTAATGCATTGGTTGGTTTACCCTTAATCAAACTAGTAAGCATGCTACAAAACGCTGGGGTTGCTGTCATTTAATATGGCAGAGCGTATTTTAATCATTGAAGATGAACCCGCCATTGCGCAAGTTATTATTTACGCTTTAGCAAACGAGCATTACCAAACTAGCCATTGCACACTAGGCCAAACCGCAGTAACAATGCACCAAGCGCACACTTTTGATATGCTAATTCTCGATGTTGGCTTACCTGACATCAACGGCTTTGAGGTATGCAAACAAATCCGTGCTTTTAGCCATACCCCAATATTAATGTTGACCGCGCGCGCCGATGAAGTAGATCGTATTGTTGGTTTGGAAGTGGGCGCAGATGATTACATGCTTAAGCCATTTTCTCCGCGTGAATTAGTTGCTCGCGTACGAGCCCAATTGCGGCGAAGCCAATACAATACGCAAAGCCCTCAAGCCTCTAGTAGCCCATTTACGATTGATGAAGTTGCTGCACGTATTATGTACTGTGGCAAATTACTTGATTTAACGCGCTATGAGTATTTATTGCTTAAAGCCTTATTACGGCATGCTGGGCGCATTTATTCGCGTACAGAGTTGATGGATACGGTTTGGCAAGATGCTTTAGAGACCTCAGATAGAACCGTAGATACCCATATTAAAACCCTGCGCGCCAAGCTAGCCGACATCACCCCCAATCAATCGCCAATTATTACCCATCGTGGCATGGGCTATAGTATTGCATGAGCATTTCACTTAGATTATTACTTGGCTATTTTTTAATTGTCGGTTTAGCCGCGTGGTTTGTGCTCAACACCTTTAGTGAGGAAGTAAAACCTGGCGTAAGACAAACCATGGAAGAAACTTTGGTGGATAGCGCCTATTTACTGGCTGAAATTGCCGCAGTGGATATGCAAGATAATAAAGCCCAATATAGGCATCTCACACAAGCGTTTGCACAATATCAAGACACCAACCCTAAAGCCAGCATTTGGGGGTTTAAGAAAAATCAATTAAGTCTGCAACTCTATATTACCGACAGCCAAGGCATGGTGGTGTATGACTCAAACCATCAGGATGTTGGCAAAGATTATTCTCAGTGGAACAATATTTACCGCACGCTACGTGGACAATATGGCGCACGTAGCTCACGAACCAATCCTAATGATGAACGTAGCTCTGTTATGCACGTATCTGCACCCATTAAAGTCAATGGTAAGCTGGTTGGTGTGCTTACCTTAGCCAAACCTACCTTAAGCGTGCAACCGTTCATTGATAAAAGCCAACATCGAATTACGCGCGGTGGTTGGTGGTTGATGGGCGGAGCCTTACTGATTGGACTTATGTTTACTTGGTGGCTAAATCGTGCCATTGAGCAGCTTAGAAATTATGCCAAGCACGTCAGTTTAGATAATAAAACGCCCTTGCCAAAACTAGGGAGTAGCGAGTTGCAAGAGCTTGGACATGCCTTGAACGACATGCGCGAAAGACTAGATGGACGTGAATATATTGAAGCCTATGTGCATCACCTCATTCACGAAATGAAAAGCCCGCTTACAGCGATTACTGGTGCAGCTGAACTACTTGAAGGCAACCCAAGCGCGCAAGCCAAAACACAGTTTACGCAAAGTATCAAAGCGCAATCTACCCGCCTCAAAAGCATGTTAGACAAACTCTTAGCACTGGCAAAACTAGAACATAAACGGCAACTTACACAGCGCGAAAACATTTCCGTTAGCGCCCTTATACAAGCGGTTTTAGCAGATTGTAAGCTTAAACTCGCTGAACACCATATTACGATTATCACGCATTGTGATGACAGCTTATTAGTGCAAGGCGAGCGATTTTTACTGCATCAGGCGCTATTTAACTTACTAGACAACGCCATTGATTTTTCACCCGCACACAGCCAAATTGTAATAAATGCCACGATAAAACAAGGCATGGTGCACATGAGTATTCAAGACGCAGGTGCGGGAATTCCAGACTATGCTATGACGCGAATATTTGAGCGCTTTTACTCATTACAGCGCCCCAACGGCGACAAAAGCACAGGCCTAGGCTTGGCCTTTGTAAAAGAAGTAGCACAACTGCATCAGGGACAAGTAACACTGCAAAACCAAAGCCCAACAGGTGTGTGTGCTACATTAATATTGCCAATCGCTTAATTAAATACCCCCAAGCAAACTTCACATTGGGCACACAATCAGCCCATGCTCTGCACATATCAGCTAGGCAAACTGTCATCTCACATTCATTAGGAGATGA
>CAYXGE010000052.1:0-1684 GCA_964464435.1 uncultured Methylophilaceae bacterium | reverse complement strand
CGCAGCTTGTGTCATATGAATACTCAACACGATTAAGGACCCTACCATGTTAAAACAACCTTTATTGAGAAAACTCATCACGATTACTTTGATTGCTTTGATGTTGCTTATTCCATTAAGCATGATTGAAGGCAAAATATTTGAACGAAAAAACCTGCAAGCGAGCGTAGAAGATGAAATTGCACAAACTGCGGCAGGTAACCAAAACATTAACGGGCCATTTATTGTGGTGACCTATAAATTACGCAACAAATTAGCAACAGATAAAGATGGTAAGCCAAGCTATGGCGAGGCTGGGTTTAGCACTTATCACACGGTATTGACCCCCAACCAGTTAATGGTAGATGCCAAGGCAGATGTCACCACACGTAGCCGTGGTATTTATAAAGCCAGATTATTTAGCTTAAATAGCCAAATTAAAGGTGATTTTATCGTGCCCAAAAATTTAGGCTTAGAAAATCCAATGGAGGAGGTATTACCGCTATCTGCCTATTTTATTGTGTCATTGGGCGATGCGCGTGGCATACGCAATAGCCCACAGTTACATATTAACGGCAAAAAACTGCTATTTAAACAAGGTGCTATGAACCCCATTACAGGCAGTGGCATGCATGCAAAGCTTGAAATTGCAGACCTATTGCAAACGCAACCACTGGCTTACCAATTTGCCTTAGAGTTAGAAGGAACCAAACGTTTTAGCCTAAGCCCCGTTGCAGAAGATACTCAAATGAAGCTTAGCTCTTCTTGGCCTCACCCATCGTTTAACGGGTTTTTACCTAAAAGCACTAGCATCTCTAAACAAGGCTTTACTGCACAATGGCAATTACCAAAAATTGCCCGTAATACAAACGTACAAAGTGAAAACTATGCCGCTAATAGCGAGGTGTTTGCCGTAGATTTTATTGACCCTGTGAATATTTATTTGTTGTCTGAGCGCGCAGTCAAATATGGTCTTATGTTTGTAGTACTTGTATTTACTGGCTTCTTCTTGTTTGAAATTGGTAAAACACTGGCTATTCACCCCATGCAATATTTATTAGTTGGCTTAGCCATGGCCATGTTCTTTTTACTCATGATTAGCTTATCAGAGCATATGGCATTTGCTTATGCCTACCTTATTGCAGGCTTAGCCTGCGTGGCACTGATTGAAGTGTATTTAGCAGGCATATTAAATAGCCACGCCTCTGCTATGAGCTTTGCCACCTCGCTTACTATCATGTATGGCTTGCTTTATGGGGTGCTTCATTCAGAAGACAATGCCTTACTCATGGGCACTTGTGTCATGTTTACGGCACTTGCGGCAGTGATGCTACTTACCCGTAAAATTGATTGGTATCAACTACAAAAAACAGTTTAACGCTACAACATACAGAGGCGCAAAACGCTTTGTGCCTCTGTTACAATCTGCTTGATATCGTCAACTTAATCTCGCTTTAAACGTTGATGACAACACATTCACGCTACGGAGCCTCAGCATGTCATTCAAGACAAAAACAATCGCAGCATCAGTACTTTCGCTTATTTCTGCAGGAGCACTATCCATGGAGTTAGATGAAATTCGTAGCACATTAGATGATCAACAATCAGTCGCCGTTACCATCTACAACAGCGATTTGGCTCTAGTAAAAGATCAGCGCAAGGTCAAACTAGCCAGTGGCTTAAACAATTTAGCACTGCGTGATGT
>CAYXGE010000051.1:0-13739 GCA_964464435.1 uncultured Methylophilaceae bacterium | reverse complement strand
ATAAATTCAACACGCTGTTGCATATCATCTAGCGCAACAGTTACCCGTAACTTGTCAGGGCCATTCATACGACACCTTTTATCGCGTTGTAGCAATTGGATCAGTTTAATTGGGTCTAGTAAGCTTTCGACTCCAGCTTTTGGATTAAATTGTAGTTGTATTGCCGCGTCAGAAGCGTCAATTTTGACAATCCCTAAAGCTTTTGCGTTGATGCGCAGTCTATGACAGGCCATCAGTGCCTCTCCTGCATCTGGTAGCAAGCCAAAACGGTCAATCAGTTCTTCTTGTAAGGTATCTAAATCGTCCTCATGCGTGCAGTTAGCTAGGCGTTTATAAAGGACTAAGCGCTCATGTACGTCAGGGCAATAGTCATTAGGCAAAAGCGCTGGCATGTGAAGATTGATTTCTGTTGTCACTCCCAAAGGTGCATCTAAATCCGGTTCTTTGCCTGCCTTGAGTTGTTTAACTGCATGGTTAAGCATGTCAGAATACAAACTAAACCCAATTTCTTGCATTTCACCACTTTGGTTGTCACCTAGTAATTCGCCCGCACCTCTAATTTCTAAGTCATGCATGGCAAGGTGAAAGCCTGCGCCTAAATCTTCTAGCAATTGAATTGCATCAAGACGTTTTTGCGCTTGTGGCGTGATTTTGCGGTCTGGGTCGGTGAGCAAATAAGCATAGGCTTGGTGATGGCTACGCCCAACACGACCGCGCAATTGGTGCAGTTGCGCTAAGCCAAACATATCCGCTTTGTTCATGATAATGGTGTTGGCGGTGGGCACGTCAATGCCCGTTTCAATAATGGTGGTGCATAACAGAAGATTTGAGCGCTGTTGGTAGAAATCACGCATGACATGTTCTAGCTCGCGTTCACGCAGTTGACCATGCGCAATTGCAATACGTGCTTCAGGCAAAAATTTCTCTAATTTTTCTTTTTGTACAAAAATGGTATCCACTTCATTATGCAAGAAATAGACTTGTCCGCCACGCTTAAACTCGCGCATCACGGCTTCACGAATAATGCCTTCAGAGTAATCGGTATGAAATGTTTTAATAGCAAGCCGTTTTTGTGGTGGTGTTGAAATCACCGAGAATTCTCGTAAACCTTCCATTGCCATGCTTAAGGTACGAGGAATTGGCGTAGCAGTGAGCGTTAATACATCAACCTCGGCACGTAAAGCTTTCATTTGCTCTTTTTGGCGTACGCCAAAACGATGCTCTTCATCCAAAATTGCCAAGCCCAGATTTTTAAATTTGACATCCTTTTGAATCAAGCGATGTGTGCCTATAATAATGTCAATTTCACCTGCTTCTAAACCGCGTAAAGCTTCTGCTTGTTCTTTTGCGGTTCTAAAACGTGAAATTTCAGCAATTTTGATAGGCCAATCGGCAAAACGGTCACAAAAGTTGTTGTAATGCTGTTCTGCCAAGAGTGTTGTAGGCACTAGCACTGCTACTTGCCTTCCACCCATCACGGCAACAAATGCGGCTCGCAAGGCAACTTCGGTTTTGCCAAAACCAACATCGCCGCACACCAATCTATCCATTGGTCTGCCAGATTGCATATCATTAATGACTGCTTCAATTGCAGAAAGTTGGTCTGGGGTTTCCTCAAAAGGAAAGCCTTCTGCAAAAGCATCATAATCTTGCAAGCTGAGTTTAAATGCATGGCCTTTTCGCGCAGCACGTTGGGCATATAGGTTAAGCAGTTCCGCCGCAGTATCTCTAATTTGCTTGAGTGCTTTTTTCTTTGCTTTTTCCCAAGTACCACTGCCAAGGCGGTGCAATGGGGCACTTTCGGGTGGTCCGCCAGAATAGCGTGAAATTAGAAATAACTGTGAAACTGGCACATAAAGTTTATCGTCGCCCGCATATTCTAACAGCAAAAATTCGGTTTCACCCTCACCAAAATCTAGATTCACTAGACCACGATAGCGGCCTACGCCATGCTGCTCGTGTACGACTGGGTCATTTTCGCGCAGCTCAGAGAGGTCTTTAAGCATCCCTTCTGTATTACGCGCTTTTTCTTGGTTGCGTCTACGCTGTTGACGTACTGTGCCAGCATATAACTCTGCCTCGGTAATGATTGCCATGCCTTCTTGAACAAAGCCTTGTTGCAAACTAGAAACACCGAGCATTAAGCTAGCATCGCTTTGCGTAAATTGCTGCCAGTTTTCACATGTGCTAAAAGTTAACCCTCGGTCTAGCAGTAACTGCCCCATGGTTTCTCGTCTTCCAAGGCTTTCTGCTGCAATCAGAATGTGACCGTTAAATTGAGCAATAAAATTTTGTAGCTTAAATAGCGGGTTTTCTGCGCGGCGCTCTATGTTTAAATCAGGAAGCGCATATTTTTCAACAAGAATATGGAGTCTGGCATATTGGTGCGTATGACTAAAAAAATCATCGGTTTTTAGCAGGAGTTGCTCTGGTGGCAAAATAGGACGTTCAGCATCGTAAGCAAGCAAACGATAACGGCTTTGTGCATCATGCCAAAAACTCTGCGCGGCAATATCCAAATCACCATGCAATATTAGCAAGCTATTATCGGGTAGGTAATCAAATAAACTGGCTGTTTGCTCAAAAAAGAGCGGCAGATACCATTCAATACCGCCTGTTGGGATACCCTTACTTACGTCTTTATAAATACGGCTGCGTGAAGGATCCCCCTCAAATAGGGTTCTAAATTGTTGTCTGAAAGTTGCAATGCCCGCTTCATCCATTGGAAATTCACGCGCAGGTAGTAAACGAATTTCTGGCACTGGGTAAAGACTGCGTTGTGTATCAACATCAAATGTGCGTATGGTTTCTATTTCATCGTCAAATAAATCAATACGAAATGGTAAGGCACTGCCCATAGGAAACAAATCAACTAATCCACCGCGTACACTAAATTCGCCAGGGCTAATCACCTGCGTTACATGATGGTAGCCTGCGTTGGCACATTGTGTTCGTAATGCTTCTAAATCAAGTTTTTGCCCTTTTTTAAACATAAAGGTGCGAGCACTTAAATAGTGCTGCGGTGCAAAGCGAATCAAAGCCGTAGAGATAGGCACTATGACAACATCACAACTATGCTGGCTAATTTGATAAAGCGTTGATAAGCGTTCTGAAGTTAAATCTGGATGAGGTGAAAAATGGTCGTAAGGAAGCGTTTCCCAATCAGGCAACAGATACACATTTAAATCTGGACCAAACCAGCGAATTTCATCAATTAAGCGAGTAGCTTCAAAGGCGTTGGCAGTCAGCACAACAAGTAGTTGTTTTGTTGTTTTTAAAGATTGTGCAAGCGATGCAAGCTGCAAGCTATCTTGACCAGTAAAGACATTGGAGATTCTTTTAGATTGGCCTTTTGCCACCACAGGTAAGTGGTGGTGTGGCAAGTTGTGTTGCATATTGAAGCCAGAGATTTTGGAAAAACAACATTATATCCGCTGGCTTGAAAAAGCGGCTAGATGAAGCGCATTAAAACACTTATTTTGTTATTTACCCAACATTTTTGCGATTTGCGCTTCAGCTTCTATCCAGTAGTCAGAAGGGTTGCCACTAAAGCCTGCACGCTCAGCAATATAGTAGGCGGCTTCTGCAACCATATTATAACGTTGTTCAGGGCTGACTTTGCTAGTTTTTCCAGGCGCTTTTTTCACTACAGACTTGGGCTTAGCAACAGCTTTAGGTTTTGCTACTGCTTTGGGTTTGGCTGTTTTAGTTGCTGTAGTTTTAACTGCTGTGGCTTTTGCGGGGCTCGCTTTTTTGCTAGCCGCTGGTTTCTTTTCAGCAGTAGCTTTTTTGACCGCAGTTGTTTTTTCTTTCGTTGTTGCCATTTTTTATCCTTCCGGTAAGAGGGTTAATCATATTAGCACTTCGAAGCGGATAGCTTCAGTTACATAATCTAAGCAAATGACATGCCTAAAGTCAAGCCAAAACCTTGTTTAATAAGCATTTAAACCCTAGAAACCAACACAAAGCTTACGGTGGAACATTTCTAAAATTAAATCCCAACAAATACGTGCTGTTGCTGGGTCGTAACGTGGGCCTTCATCGCGCATAAACGCGTGTACACTATTGAACTCAAACCATGTAAAGTTTGCGCCTACTTCTTCTAAACGGGCGCGAATCATGGTGCGACCTTCAGGAGAAATATGCGGGTCTTGTCTGCCCCAAATATGCATTAATTCACCTTTAATATCACCAGCACGTTCTAATGAGTTATCATTCATGCCTTTGCCAAGGCTCTTTTTGTGGATGTCTGTGGCATACATAGAAGCAGTTGCTAATACATCTGGATTCATCGCGGCACGGTAAGCTAAATGCCCGCCAATACACACTCCAAATACTCCAAGTTTGCCTGTGCAATCCGCAAGGGTTTTTAAGTAATCTAATACAGCCCTTGCATCACTGTCATAAGCCGAGATTTCTTTTTGTACTTTGTAAGCATTTCCTTTGGCAGAGCCTTCATCGTCGTAGCCAAGCACTGTACCTAGCGGTTCCATCTCATGATAAATTTCTGGACAAGCTACAATATAGCCATGGCTAGCAAGTACGGTAGCGGTTCTGCGAATTGGACCAGTAATCTGAAAGATTTCAGAAAACATCAAAATACCAGGAAATTTTCCCTCTGCATTTGGACGAAAAATATGCACACGCATTTCACCAGTTGGTGTGGAGATATCAACAAAAGAATCTTTAACTTGCATCATTACCCTCTATTTATCTTTGCTGTTTATTGCTCTAGATTGTAGAGCAATATGTTTAAAACTTAAACTATTATGCAGTACCGCCTACTGTAAGGCCATCAATTTTTAATGTTGGCTGACCAACGCCAACGGGCACACTTTGCCCTTCTTTTCCGCAAGTACCTACACCACTATCTAATTGCATGTCATTGCCTATCATGCTGACACGGGTGAGTACATCTGGACCGTTACCAATCAGCGTAGCACCTTTTACAGGGTAGGTAATTTTACCATCTTCAATCATATAGGCTTCTGCTGCAGAAAACACAAATTTACCACTGGTAATATCCACCTGACCTCCACCAAAATTGGCAGCATATAGCCCTTTTTTAACAGATTTAATAATTTCCTCTGGAGCCAAATTACCGTTATGCATGTAAGTGTTCGTCATTCTTGGCATAGGAATATGAGCATAGGATTCACGTCTTGCATTGCCCGTGAGCGACATGCCCATTAATCGTGCATTTAAACTATCCTGAATATAACCACGTAATATGCCATCTTCAATCAACACTGTATTTTGCGTAGGGTTACCTTCGTCATCCATATTAAGCGAGCCACGACGATTTGCAATCGTGCCATCATCCACCACAGTCACGCCTTTTGCCGCTACTTGTTTACCTATCATGCTAGAGAAAGCTGAACTTCCTTTGCGATTAAAGTCGCCTTCTAAGCCATGACCAATCGCTTCATGCAGCAATATACCTGGCCAGCCTGCGCCAAGTACTACCGTCATATTACCAGCAGGCGCAGGACGCGCATTCAGGTTAGTAATGGCCTGATGCACCGCTTTTTGCGCATAGCTTTGTAATACTTCATCAGTAAAGTAAGCATAGTCAAATCGACCACCACCGCCTGCGGAACCTTGCTCGCGGCGACCGTTTTCTTCTGTAATAACTTGAATTGATAGCCGCACAAGTGGACGCACATCTGCGGCCATGAATCCATCATGACGAGCCACCATGACCACATCATATTCGCCAGCAATTGATGCCATTACTTGAATAACACGTGGGTCTAACTTGCGAGCAAATTGCTCCAGACGTTCTAATAGCCCGACTTTTGCATCCGCACTTAATGAAGCAATAGGGTCTTGTGGCAAATACAGTTTTGCTGGCTCACCGCGTTTAAAAGCTTGCCCAGATTGCGTATTACCTAAACTAGCAATTGACTTTACTGCATTGGCTGCTTGTTGCAATGCTTCTAAGTTAATATCATCTGAATAGGCAAATGCAGTTTTTTCACCGCTTACGGCTCTAACACCAACGCCTTGGTCAATACTAAAATTGCCAGACTTCACTTCCCCTTCTTCTAAGCCCCAACTTTCTGCGCGGGTATATTGAAAATATAAATCAGCATAATCAATATGGTGTGCCATCATGCCAGTAAGCACCTGTTGTAAGGCTTTGCTATCTAGACCGCTAGGCGCAAGTAAAGCACGTTGTGCTAAATCAAAGCGGCTATCAGCTTCTGGGTGTGATTGAGTAGTCACGATGGTTATAAGACCTTATGTTTAAGTGCTGGTAAGCTATTACGCAAGCTAGTTTTATAATCTGGATTCATTGATGCGATAACCACACCAGAGCCACGTGGCAAGCGGTCTAGCACCACACCCCATGGGTCAACAATCATGCTATTGCCATGGGTTTCTCGTCCAGATAAATGATACCCCCCTTGCGCCGAGGCGACGACATAAGCGAGGTTTTCAATGGCGCGTGCACGTACTAATGTTTCCCAATGGGCTTTGCCTGTGGTTTCGGTAAATGCACTAGGTATCACAATAATGTCGACATCCTTCATTGCGCGAAATAACTCAGGAAAGCGCAAATCATAACAAATGGCTAAGCCAATCTTGCCAAATGGAGAATCTACAGTGACAACATCGCTACCTGATTCTATGGTTCTTTCTTCATGATATTTTTCATTACCAAGGTCTAACCCAAATAAATGAATCTTGTCATAACGTGCAACTTGCTTGCCTTTGTCGTCATACACTAAGCAACTATTGCGGACTTTAGTGGCATAGTTTGACACAAGAGGAATAGAACCACCCACCAACCAAATACCATGTTTTTTTGCAATTTTAGCCATAAATTTCTGAATAGGGCCTTCGCCTTCTTGTTCACGAACAGCAACCTTGTCAGAATCTTTCATGCCCATGATGGCAAAGTATTCGGGCAGCACAACCAATTTTGCGCCTTGTTGTGCGGCAATTTTAATTAAGCGTTCAACCTCACTTAAGTTGGCTGATACGCTTGGCCCTGAAGCCATTTGTATCCCTGCAATTTTAACAATATGGGCTGCAGTAGGTTTGCTTTTTTCAGATTTATTAGTTTTTGCGTTTGATTTTATTGGCATCACTCAATTTCCATACTGAAAACAATTTAATAAATAGATTATAACGTTAATGCGCTTGTTTGCACTAAACCAAGCGCCAAAAGGATTTATTGACCTGGAATTTTTTCAGGCACGGGCTCTTTTTGCGGGCTATCTTGATTTGTTTTTCCATTCACCTCAACTGGGTTATCCCAAGTACCAACAAATTCATATTTATCTCTAGCAAGTTTATTCAAGGGGTCATTAAGCAGTTTTTGTGCAACGTAAGCGGCTGCAGCCACGGCTGGCCCACCTGCTAAAGCTGCTAGCGAAACAGTATCGCTGACATAAGGCGTTACTTTTACAAATAAATGTTGCGTTTCTTTACTAAGGTCTGTTTGACCCTTAATTTCAACAAGCGCTGTAGCGCCTTTCATTTTAAAATTTTTACTGCTCAAAATACCTTGGTCAATGACGACATCCGCACCAATATCATCATAAGCAAAGCCGTCGCTGAAGACGTCTCTAAAATCAAATGTCAGGCGGCGAGGAATATTTTGCAAACTAAGTACGCTAAATAAGCGACCTACGCCAGGTTGTATTTTTAAAATTTGCCCATTTTTTGCATCTAATTTAAAGTTACCAGTCAAGTGTGTGTAATCAAATTGATGCGGGCTTCCAGGCCATTTTAGTACCCCAGTGATGTCTGCAGTGCCATTTTTTATGGTGTTGACATAGCCAAGTTCATTGAGAGATTCTCCCAAATTGCTGGCACTCCAATTAATAGTCATTTGGGTGCTTGGATTAGTTTTCCAATTACTCCACAAGCCAGTAGCCACAAGTTTGCTGTGTGGTGCTGTTATGTTGAGTTTTTCTATATTCCAGCTCTCATTACTTTGTGAAGCAAGTACCTCTAATGCACCTAGCTTTTTATCACCTAAACTAAATTCATCAGCTTGAATATCGAGTTCTGGGTATTGGCTAATGGTTTGCGTTTCAACTTTATGTGCCACGCTTTGACTAGACGTTGGAATTTTCAGCGTTTTAAGCTTGGCAATGACTTTTCCATTATTTTTCTTTTGCCATTGAATATTGCCCCTAATATCTTGGCTATCCGTATTAATATGCCAACCTGATTCTGTCGGGCTAACTTTGAGTTTAACTTGCTTAAAGGTTCTGTTAATTACTTTTAAGTTGCCAACGCTAATATCTGCTTGTGTAAACTGCATGGGTGATTTTTGTACACCACCATTTGCGCTAAAGGCGCTTTTTTCAGCAATCCATGCATCGGCATCAAACTCGCTTAAATGCCCTTTTACAGAGATACCAGACTGATTAGGTAATTGGGCTAGTTCATTAATTGCAACTTCACCGCGTTCAATAACAAAACCTTTTGATTGCTCAACGCGCAACATTTTTGCGCTAAGCATATTGCCATAACTCATTTGTAGAATATCTTGCTTATCAACGTTTTGTGTTTTAACCACTTTAAGCGGTAGTGCTTCTGTCGCTGATTTTTGGAACGGTGCTGGCAAATCTACTGCCATGCCAACTAAGTTTGAACGTACTGTTAAGTTAACCAATGATTTTTTGATATTAATATCTGCTTGCCAATCAGATTTGCCATGTATTTTTTCTAAGACTGGATGAGGGTACATGGATTTAAACGCTTCCATATTGGCATTACCTCTAGCATTTACATTAATTAGACGGTTTGCGCCACTCGCAATATCAATGGTAGCAGGTCCACCAAACGCCCAAGTATTGATATTTTTTGCACTTAACCCAGTGTCAGTGAACTCAATGACACCATTAATTTTTGATAACTCTGGCACACTATCACTCAGCATGGTGCCATTGATCATCGTATACTGCCCCTTTACTTTTGTAGCATCGGCATTATCAAGTGGAATCATAAGGTCTAACTTAAGCTTGCCTTTACCCGCCGTTTTTAAACCTTCGGTAAAACCCTCTGTGACTTCTAAAACAGGGCTGTTATTAATAAAACGTATCGTATCTAAAATAGGACCTTCTAAATTGCCTTTAATATTTAAAACTGGATGCAAGGCATCTAAATCTTCAATGGTGGCCTTAGTGCTAATGAGTTTATTTCCCCAAAAATGTCCTTTCGTAGCATTGAGTTCCATACGTTTACCTTGAAACAACATGTCTAAACTCAAGCCTTCTAACTTAGGCCATCCAGTGCCGTAATCTAGTACGCCATCTTTAATTTTGGCCTTAACTTGAAACAAGCCATTTTTGTTGCTAGGCCAAGGAAATTCTCTGACATTGCCTTTGACTATGACCTGCACATTCTCGCCCATACCACTTAAAATCGAGGTGTCTAGCCAGTGCAGCGTGTCTTTATTCATAACCGTTGGGTAATAAAAAACAGCATGTTGTCCGTTAGCCTTGTCAAATTTAGCATTTAGGTCAATTTTATCGTTACCATCTGGACGGTGTTGATAATCCGCATTAATCACCCCAGAAATGTGCACGCTATCAATCTCTAGGTTGTCTACGTGTACGTCATAGACATCATCTGTTTTTTTCCAGTTGACTTCGCCAGATAGCTTTTCAGCGGGAATTGGCCAGCGCAAGGCTTGTTTAAAGTCCATCGTGGCTTGATTTGCATCAACTTTGATACGGCCTTTTTGTTCGTTTAAATCAATCTCTCCACTAAAGTTTGTAAATCCTGGAATATGCCCAATCGCGGAAATACCTAAACCTGTAAACTGACTTTTAAGGCTAAATGCGTTTAGCTGCTGTTCATTACCCTTCCAACTCAGCTTTAGCTCGCTTAGTTTGCCTTGCGGGTTAAGATGGGTGATGGTTTGCATTGCATTTGCAGGGAGTGGCAAATAACTGGCAAGCTCTTGAACCGTATTTAAATCTAATGAATCAAGCGCCATTTCGCCTGCTAGAAGCGGTTGATTATTGAGCTTTGTTTGCGTCAGTTTAAGTCTTCCATTTTTAACAGATACGCCGTTATCAGTAATCATTTTGATAGACAAGGCTTCAAGCTCTTGCCCTTGCGCAAAAGACCGCCATTTTATTCGGCTAGATAGCGTCTTAAAGTTTGCAGATTTTGAAGTATTTGAAATGGCCGCTTTAAGATTGTCTAATTCAACATCTGCCGTGATTGACTTAATCTGCCCATCATCAAAATCAAGCCATATGGTGGTTGTACCTTGGCCACTTTCAATCGGTAACGGGTAGTCTACCCAAGGTTTCCAAACCGCGAGGTCTGTGTTTTCAAGATGGCCGTAAATAGAGCCTTGCCAATTGTGTGCTTTGCTGACATCTTTGCCACGAAATGAGGCATTGATTTTAATCGGGCGCATGCCGCCTATTTGCGGGATAGCAGATAAATTGACTTGATGTTGCCCAACTATTGCCTTCCAAGCCGAATTAACCATCGACAATTGAAGATGCTCTAGCACTAAGGGTGGGGCGTTTCGTTTATTATCAAGCCAACTCACTTTGGCATCGTTAATTTCAATAGAAGATTGTTTGAGTAACCAATTGGCAAACTCAGGCTTTGACGGGCCACTCATGCTAATACCAGCCACGTAAATGGTGCCAGCTATGTCACGGCGCACAGTGAGTGCTGGCTTTTGCAATGAAAGGCTGGCTAAGCGCGGCTCTAACAGAACCACGCTCCACCACGACAGTGTAGTTTTGACATCATTGAGCGCTAGTGCAACACGATTTTGCGCATCAAAAATCTCAATTTTTTGGATATGTATTTTAGGCTGAATGCCTTCCCAGCCAGTGCTGATAGTGCCGATACTCACTTTTTGACCCAGTGATTTGCTCAGCGTTTGGGTAATATCAGGCTTGTATTGGTTAATGTTTGGTAAAAAATAGAATTCTAAAGCAGCGGCACATAATGCTATGACAATGACTGCTGTTGTAATAACGTAGCCAAAAACGCGCGAGACCCAGAGAAGAGATTTTTTTACCATAAATAATTTTTGTATGCCTGAGTTATATCAGTTTTGGCATTTGTTAAGTCTTAATTATATCGTTAATAGAGCACTTTTATAACGTAAAGTTGCGTCACTTTTCGCTTAATAGTTTAGAATACCGCGCTTTGATAAGATTTTGTAAAAATTGATATTTCTTTACACGCATGGTTGATGTTTTAGCCCAAGCTAATGCCTCATCGAACTAGGAATTCCCTCATTCAACTAACATGATTCAACTAAAAAATATTACCCTAAGCCGTGGTACCAAAATATTGGTAGAGGGCGCCTCTTTTCAGCTACACCCAGGTCACAAAGTGGGCTTAACTGGCGCTAACGGCGCAGGTAAATCAAGCTTATTTGCCATGTTAAGAGGTGAGTTGCATGCAGAGCATGGCGAATTAGAAATGCCTCCGCATTGGGTAATTGCACACGTTGCCCAAGAAACACCCGCCTTGCAAATGCCAGCACTAACCTTTGTATTAGAGGGTGATGAAGAGTTGCAAGCGGTAGAACGTGCATTACAAACCGCTGAAGCGAATCATCAAGGCGAATTAGTAGGGGAGTTGCATGCAAGATTAGCAGAAATTGAGGGTTATTCTGCCAAAGCTAGAGCTGCCGAGTTGTTGAGTGGATTGGGCTTTAGCCAAGCTGATATGGCAAGACCAGTTGCAGACTTCTCAGGTGGTTGGCGGGTACGCCTAAATGTAGCCAAAGCACTCATGTGTCGCTCTGATTTACTGTTATTAGATGAGCCTACTAACCATCTCGACTTAGATGCGGTAATGTGGTTAGAAACATGGTTGCAAGCTTATCGAGGCACGCTTGTTTTGATTTCACATGACCGTGATTTTTTAGATGCCACCATTAATCATATTGCCCATATAGAACAACAAAAGCTCACGCTTTACAAAGGTGGTTACTCAGACTTTGAGCGTCAGCGCGCAGAACGGCTAGCGCAACAACAATCTTTGTATGAGCGCCAACAACGTAAAGTCGCCCACTTGCATAGTTATATTGATAGATTTAGAGCCAAAGCCACTAAAGCCCGTCAAGCACAAAGCCGCATTAAAGCATTGGAGCGCATGGAGCTGATTTCAGCAGCACATGTAGATTCTCCATTTAATTTTAGCTTTAGAACACCAGTTGCCGCACCAGACCCATTACTCGTGTTGGATGAGGTAAACGCAGGCTATGCCGACAAAATGATTTTAAATCAAGTGGAATTTACCTTGCGCCCAGGCGAACGCATAGGCTTGCTTGGAAGAAATGGCGCAGGCAAATCTACGCTCATTAAATTATTAGCCGATGAGCTAAAAGGCTTAAGCGGCAAACGGATTGAAGGTAAAGATTTGAGTATTGGCTACTTTGCGCAACATCAATTAGAGCAATTGCGGCCACAAGAGTCGCCGCTACAGCATTTGCTTAGGTTAGACCCACAAACGCGTGAGCAAGAGCATCGTAACTATTTGGGTGGTTTTGATTTTGCTGGTGATATGGCTACTACTCCTTGTGCGAGTTTTTCAGGCGGTGAAAAGTCACGTTTAGCCTTGGCCTTGCTTATTTGGCATAGGCCTAATCTTTTATTATTAGATGAGCCTACTAACCATTTAGACTTGGAAATGCGCCATGCACTTACTTTGGCATTACAAGAGTATCAAGGTGGCGTGGTGCTGGTGTCACATGACAGGGCGCTGTTACGAGCAAGTTGCGATAAATTTATCTTAGTAGCAAATGGTCAAGCAGAGACCTTTGACGGCGATTTAGATGACTATAAAGCATGGCTAGATGCCGAGCGCTTAAAAGAGAAAGCGCAACAAATACCAGCGCAAGAGGCCTCAACGCATAAAGTGGATAGGGCGCAAACCAAGGCTGAGCGTCAAGCCCGATTAGCAGAGCGTAGACCGCTGCTTAAAGAAACTGAAAAGCTAGAATCTGAGCTGGCTGTATGGCAAAGTGAAAAATTAGCACTGGATACACGTTTGGCTGACCCAGCTGTTTATGAAGTAAGTGCTAAGCAAGAGTTGCAAAACTTACTTAAGCGCCAAGCCGAGCTGTCGCAATCTATTGAGCAAGCAGAAGAGCGATGGCTTGAACTACAAACCCTACTTGAAGCCTTTAGCGATATTTAGAAAGCCATTATTAACAGTTAGAAAGTGAAATACATGCAAGAAATTTCCTACGCAAAACGACTACAACTATTGCGCGCCTTATGTGAGGCAGAAGCTAATCCACAACAACAGCCAGATTTAGCGCAATACGCACCGACAGAAGCGGCTAGCTATTTAGCTTGCTATCTTACATTTAAAGCGATTCAACAGGCAGACCGCTCACCGGCAGATGAGCGTATAGAAAACTTTGATTTACTCAGCGTTTATCAAACCTTTGCCATGTTGGTATATGCGTATTTAACCCTACCACTCACCCAAGAAGACTTTTCACCTGACTTAGAACAGGCTGCACTTGTCATTGTGAAATCGTTATTTGCGGGTTTGGCTGAAGATGAGTTAGCCGAGATTGTAGAATCTGGCTCACGTAAATTTGAACTGATTGCTAGTGCTAATCAAGAACACTGGGTAAGTTATCGCGAAGATTTAGATAAGGCTGTGATTGCCTATGTGATTGCAGGCACCGATGACGAAGCTCCTATTGATATGGCAGATATCTTGCCATTGCATGCGGCTTTGCTCAGCATGCTATGTGAAGCATTTGCAAGCGA
>CAYXGE010000050.1:0-13741 GCA_964464435.1 uncultured Methylophilaceae bacterium | reverse complement strand
TATTACAGTCACTGGATTTGTTAACTAAGTTCTTTAAAACATGTATACATTGATATTAAAATTAGGGGCATTTAGCCCCTTTTTTGTAAAGTTTGATTCAAGCATGCCGATGACACAATGAACCACATATTGTGGTTTCATGATGGAGATAGGCCATGTTGATTTATCAAGTGTTAGATGAAGAAAACCACCCAATTGCCGAGTACTCAGCGTTTGAGTTAGCCAAGCACGAAGCGGCAGACCTCACGCTTTGGCATGAGGACCATTATTACCATGTTGAATCAATAGTGATTGATGACTTATAAGAAGCCACGCTTCAGTTGATTCTTCACATAATCTAAACGACCAATTTAATGGCCGTTTTTGTCTGCTTTATCTAAAATGTTTGCAAAAATAACGATGGTGATGATGCCTAATATTGCTACGCCAATAAACGTTGCTACGCCTTGCCAGCCAAAAAACATTTTATGCTCCCCTCTACTGTTTAAAGAAATACAAGCTTGGATTGAAAAAAACTAAATCCAAGTACTGAGCTTGTATCTTAGGGGTAGGCGGGATTTGAGGTTTTGACCTATATCAAAACAATTTATTGTTTTGAACTTGGTTTTGAACTAGTTTGAATTAATTTCCAATAAAGCGGGATATTTTCTTGTACTCGAATGCGTGCCATATGCTCACGCCTAAGCATTTCTATGGCTTCATCTGCGGAGATGTTTTGGCTTTTGGCTTGCTGTTGCGCTAAGGGCGTGGCATAGCTAGTCCAGCGAGGGTCTTCTTGGTAGCCCATGTCTTGCATGCATTGACGCAATACTTTAATTCTTCGCCCAGCAATTTCTAGTTTTTGAAAATCTACAATCGCCACCATATGTGCGACTGATTTATCCGCAATGGCAGAGCAATCATCAATCGCATGTACTAAGTTTTTATCCATCTCGATAGGGTGAGGCGGCGAATCTGAAAGCTGATGGTACACAATAACGGCAAGTAAAAGCGTCGCTATTATTGTGACGATGATTTTCTTGGAAATGGTCATGTCAACAAGCTATTTAGTTGTGTTGGTGTTAATCAATTCATCTAATCCTGTTAAGGCTTCGCCACCAACCTCTTTTAAGGCAAGCCGAATGTGGTTCAATTTTTCTGTATTACCTTCTGCTTTAGCAAGCAAACCTAATGCCTGTAATGAGGCTGGATGGCGTGGGTGAAACGTGAGGGCGTACTCATAATGTTTAACCGCTGTTGCATCATCACCTAAATGTTGTTTCGCTGCCCCTAAATAGTACCAAGCTTCTGCGCTTGTCGGCTCTTGCGTTGACCATCTCGTTGCAATAGCTAGCACATCTTGCCAACGATTGTTTTGAAATGGTAACACTATCTGCATGAAAAACGGGCGCGCGTCTTCTGGCGCATCCCAAAATGGTAAATCATGTTCACTATTGAGCTTGCTAGCAGGCGCATTCAATAGAGCACGTAACCACTTCACCGGCATGTTGTAATAATAGGCGTTGCGTCCTGGGCTTTTAAAAGTACTAATGCCAATTAACTTACCAGCATAATCAAAAATAGGGCTACCGCTAGCGCCAATCGAAAAGGCTGCTTTGGTGCGTATCACTTCAGCATCATCCATGGCATATAGCGCCTTGATATTACTTAGTGTGACGTAGGGTGCTGGTGAATCGTTAGGCATAGAAATTGAAATCACGGGTTGCTCGTACTGCAATACGTCAGTTTCTGCCATGGCAACAGGTTTTAACTCTGCCCATTCAAAACGCAAAATACATAAATCATGCTTCCAATCTGCTTGCAGTGAAACCGCAGGGTGTTCTACGCCCCATTTATTAATGCTAATACCGTTGGCATTTTGCAATACATGGCAGTTGGTGACCACGTGATCTTTGGTGATAGCAATGCCTGTTCCAAAGCCATGACCACCAGATTTGGTTGTGGTAGTCACTTTCACCATAGAGCCTTTTAACTCATATAAAAACGCATCACTTGGTTCTGCTAGGGGCTCTGCAATTACAATTTTCGCTATACACAAGCCAGCAATCACAGGTAGCAATAATTTCATTTTGTCCTCAATGCGTTCTAATCATACCAATATGACGTTAATTTTATTTATTTGTTGCCAAAAATGTTAAATATTTGCAAAGGATTGTCATGAAATATCAGTTGCTACGACTAATGGGTATATTTAATAAGGGGAGAACAGATGCAACACATAAAGTCTATGCTGTTACAGCAGTTTAAGCTTAACTTAGTTGCCGTCATTAGTTTAGTCACCGCGCTCAGTGGCTTTATGTATAACAATTGGCGCGACCACCAAAACGAGCTTAACCAAAACATGCGTGATGCCGCCTTTGAGGTGCTCAAAGATTTGGGCGAGTTACAAACAATCGTCAATTATGCGCATTTTGATGCCAATAGCGCGCAAGGCCACCCAATTGAAGGTTGGAAGCATGCCATTCAAGTCAGAGATTTAAGCTTATTACTCAATTCAGACAGTGCAAAACAAGGCCAAGCATTATTTGAATTATGGCAACAAGATTGGGAAAATCTTAGCCAAGATAGCGCTACTGAACAGCGCATTAGTAGGCAAATTATGCAAACACGCGCTTCTGTTTTACAAAGTATTGAGCATCTTGATTAAGTTAATAACCCATTAACTCGTACAGTTCATTATTACGCACATCTTTTTCTGCGTTGGTAATGGTGCCATTTTCTTGCCATGTGGAAATAAGCTTTGTTAATACAGGCTTGATTTGTGCGGCTGTCATGCCAATATGAATATCTGGGTAATACAGCATTTTGAGCAGTAAGGCATCTAAGCCAGTTAATAAACTTTCTGGGGTTTTATCATTAAAAATGGAAGGGTAGACCTTTTCAGAATCATTGGGCAACCCCATGATTTGCGTTAACTCTTCCACAATGCAGGCGGCCAATTTACGGTGCATTTCTGCTTGGTCGGTAGGAATTACCACCCCTGCGCGAACAATCGCACCTTGTTTATCTAGCGAAAATCCAGCCATACACACAGCCCGTTGCAGTTGTTTGAGCGCGCCTTTGCCCAATAATTGCCCAACCTCCTTGCCCCAATTGGCTTCAGACGTAAACACTAGCGTGACATTGGCCTGCGAGCGCGTTTTAGCAAGCGCAACAGGGTGTTGGGTAATGCTGCTTAAATGCGCCAAATGCATCTGTGTTAGGCGTCGGTGCATATCTGCCTCAGGTGTCTTGTCTTCAAGCCACACGTAAATCGGCATTTTCCATTTACGCACAGATTTAAACCCACCTTCATACTCATTTTTTAATGCCACTTCAACAAAGGCTTGTTGCAAATAATCGGCTGTTTGCCAATGTTCTTCTGCCTGCGCAAACAGCGCTACAAACACGCAATTGAGCGCCACAAAAAGTCTAATTAAGCGGCTTGAAGTATTCATTTTTTAAGGTTTATAGCGCAACGGTGTTAACAATTCAGAAAGGCCATTATGGTCAATTTCATGCATCAGTTGTAATAAACGGCCAAGCTCACCAGCAGGAAAACCCTCGCGCGCAAACCAATTGAGATAATTACCAGGTAAGTCGGCAATCAAGCGGCCTTTATATTTTCCATAAGGCATGGATAGTGTCACTAGTTGCTGTAAATCTTCTGGGTTCATAAGCAATTTTATCACGCAATTACATCTGTCGATAAAATGACACTTTCATGGCAATTGATTCAAAATTTCGACAATAGGCGCACCAAGTTCACTCAAGCTCAAAGTAAACACACATGTTCATTTAAATTAACTATATGAAATTAAAGGGTAATTATTATTAATAATGTAATCATGCCTAATTGGCAAACATATTGCATTATTAATACCAAAGTAGTTTTTATAGATGACAATTTATCTGGAGATGATGATGAAAAAAGCAGAATCAATCGTACAAAGCATGATAGTGCCAACCGTATTAAGTATTTTGGTGCTTCACCTTATTTTTCAAACTTTTAACTAAATCTTGTCAACACGTTTGTTAACAAAGGTCACCATAACATCATGAAAATGCAAGAACAGTGACATTTTTTGCCTATTTAATGCCAATATTGGGCAAAAAATGACAGTGCCAATTTTTCATAACTTAATAATCGACTTTAATAGTTGGTTGTAGTTGAATGATAATTAAATGTTTAATTAAAATTATATAAGTAATTATTTTAATTGAATTTTTTGGCAAGATTATTGCTCTAACTAGAGTGTAATAAATGTTAATTTTTCACGCTTTATTTTAGTGAGGAGTCAATGATGACCATATACCAAGTCTTAGATGAACAGAATCACCCAGTGTTTGAAGCAGAAAATTTTTTAAGAGCGCTAGAAGAAGCGGAGTTGCTTAATCATTCACAAGAAGACCATTTTTTCTTTGTTGAAGCGGCTGCATTGCAAACACAACAGTTAAACGGCTAAACAGGCTATAAGGTTGCAAGTTTAGCCTTGCGCTATTTCACTACTTAATCATCACTGTGCACATAAGGCACAATCACTTCGCGTGAGGCTAAGTATATTTCACGCAAAAAACATATCAGCGCAAAAATCACTGAAAACATTGATGCAATAAATGAAATCATCACCACGTGTGGTAATTTAAAACCGGTTTCAACAGAAATAAATAATGTAGCAATGGACACGCACACACATAGTGCGGCTAAGGTGGCTAGTGCAATTGCGCGCCTTAGCCATTTGGTACGTTTAACAATGATTTTAAGTTCATCTTTAACACGCTCACGTTTTTCTGCGGGCATTTCATTCAGTAGTCTGGCACGATCTATAGATCTGGCTAAGCGGCCAATTAAAACGCCCAGTATAGAGCCTATACCTGTTAATAAAAAAACAGGGGCAACTGCATCACGAATAGCTTCAGAAACACTGTGGATATCAGTTATGGCTTGCAACACGGGTAACCTCTTCATTTTAAACATGTAAACGACGCTGAGTTGCGACATTTTATTAGCGTTATTTTATCAGGGCTGTTGCCTTCTAGGTGAGCTTTAGCAGACTAAGTCATGAACAAGCTCTATGTGCATTAAAAGTTGTGTTGACAAGCCCCTATGCCTTAGCTAACCTAGCCGTGGAAGTAAATGAAAATTAACATAATATTTGGAGGGTGGCATGGACTTTATAGGCGCAAGTGGCATTTGGACTTTGGTTTTTATTGTCGTGGTAATTTCTGCAATATTGGTTGTGTTAGCTAAATTAGTTAAATAACAAACATCTTCAGCATAAAGTGGGCACTGGTTGCCCACTTTTTTATATTTATTTTGTAGCCTATTAAAAAGCGTTCATTATGTTTAAATCGTTTTTTCCAGACTCACGTTGGTTCTTACCCTCTTTAATTTTATGGGTAGTGATTTGTTGTGCAGGTTGGTATGGTTTGCACGCGCAAGTAGGTGCTTACTTAGGGCTTAAGCTGGCGCAACCAGAACCAGTGATTGGTTTGGGCCATTTTATTACCGATGACTTTTTGCTTTTTTATGTCTACTACGCAATTTGTGTGGGTTTATTTGCCTTATTCTGGTTTAAACGCAAACCTAGTGAATGGCAGTGGTGGTCAATTTTAGGCTCTGCTTATATTTTATTTTCAACCTATTATACTGTGCAGGTTTCGGTAGCCATCAATAACTGGCGCAGACCGTTTTTTGATGCGGTGCAAGGTGCGCTTTCACCTAATTCAAAGGTAACCGTATCCCAGCTTAATGGGTTGTTGCTAGACTTTGCGCACATCGCTTTTATGGCTATTGTGGTCTATGTGCTCACAAGCTTTTTTGTAAGCCATTATATTTTCCGCTGGCGCACTGCCATGAATAACTTTTATACCACGCAATGGACGCAACTGCGTAATATTGAAGGCGCCTCACAACGTATTCAAGAAGATACCATGCGTTTTGCCAGAATCATGGAAGATTTAGGCACAAAAATGGTAGATGCAATCATGACTTTATTTGCCTTTTTGCCAGTATTATTGGCTTTGTCAGAATATGTTACTGAGTTACCTATCGTGGGCAAAATCCCTATGCCCTTATTGACAGCAGCCATTGCATGGTCATTATTTGGAACAACCTTATTAGCCTTGGTGGGTATTAAATTGCCAGGCTTAGAATTTAAAAATCAACGGGTAGAGGCCGCTTACCGTAAAGAGTTAGTGTATGGTGAAGATGACTCAGAACGTGCGCAGCCGGCAACTTTAAAAGAGTTGTTTAGCCATGTGCGAAAAAATTACTTTAGGCTATATTTTCACTATATGTATTTCAACGTAGCGCGCAGTCTATTTATTCAGGCGGATAATATTTTTGTATATGTCATTTTAGTGCCTACAATTGTGGCAGGCAAAATTACCTTTGGTCTACTTCAACAAATTCTCACGGCTTTTAGTCAGGTGAGCAATGCTTTTCAGTATTTGGTCAATTCATGGACAACCATTGTTGAATTACTTTCTGTGTATAAGCGTTTACGCACCTTTGAATCGGCACTTAAACAAGAAGCTTTGCCAAGTATTGAAAGCTCAGGTATTCAATAAGCTGATGCTTTTGAATAAAAAAGGTGGCGAATGCCACCTTTTTGTTTTGTTGTCGGTTTGTATGCTAGCCCTTATTTAAGGTTAATCTTCTTCGTCTGAGGTATCTAAGCTGCCCTTGACTTTATTCAACTCAGGTTCATATCCTGCTTTTATAAGGCTTATTCGATAGTCACATTCGGGTAAATGCCCTTCTAAGCGCCCATTAATTTTGGTGGTTTCTTGCTTACAAAAAGCGCAACGATAGCGATGCAACTGCCCCTCAAAGTGTTCTTGTGGATAATCAATATAAAACAGTTTTTTCATACGTGTCCTTTGGTTGCAGTACATTCAATTAACTTGTATCCCTATCGCAAATCATACTAGCACTATCACCATGGCAAAACAATCCAAACAAGCCGAGGTGAAGGGTATGAAAATTGTCACAAAAAATTCACGCAACTTTAGCAAAAAATAGCCGACTATATTACTGTGGTATTTTGCTACCACACTAATGTTACAAATAAATGAAAAATTTGCAAAAGGAGATAAAAATGAAGAAAACAATGCGTTTTTTACCCATGATATTGCTCATCTCTTGCGCGAGTGTGCAATCACAGCCCATTGAAAGTAATGGTAACCAAGCTTTTAAGCTGACTTGTAGTGAATTTAATAGCAGTTTAGAAGAGTGCAAAGCCAAAGCCAGTGAGTTGTGTGCAAATAACTACAAAATATTAGATCACTACAAAGAAGTGTATCCAGATGCAGGCGATGGTTTTTACATGCACCCTAGACATCACATCTCAGTACAATGCAAGTCGTAGTGGATGAAAGCAGTGCTGTACAGCCTGATTTAATAAATGTTTGATTAGGGGGTTATGGCACTGCCAGTGCATCTAAAGTTTGTACTTTACGCATTAGGTAAAACAATACACAAGCTATAGCCATGATGCCTGCGGCTATGTAGAGCCCTATCTCATAACCGCCGAAACTGTCTGCTAACCAACCTGTTAAGGCGGGGCCAACAATTTGTGCCACACCATAGCAAATGGTCATTTTGCTCATCATTTTTGCGGGTTGTGCGGGGTAATAACGGCCTGCCATCGTGAGCGTTAGGCTGACAATTGCAATGCTAGTAGCACCATATAGCAAAGCGCCAATCAACGCACCCGACAACCCTAAGCCCAAAGTCGGCGCAATAATGCCCAATACCTCAATAAAAGCGGCTAGCATTAATGCGTTAACATCGCCAATTTTACGTGCTATTACATCCCAAGCTACGCAAGAAGGCGCTGCAACTAAGCCAATCACCAAAAACACCCAGCTACCTTGATTAGCAAGGGTTGGTATATTGTTGACTATGGCAACAATAAAAGTAGCAGTAATGACGTAACCAAAACCCGCGCAGGCGTAGGCGGCTAAAAATAGGCGCATAAATTTGGCATTAGGTGGCGCATGTTGCATGTGGGGCTGGCTGTTGTGTGTCGATTCATCTTTAAGCACAGGCGGAAACCAAGCCAAAGAGGGTATCAGTAGTATGCAAGCTAAGCCTGTGAGTATGTACCACTGTATGTCCCAAGACAGTTGATGTTTCATGGCAATGGCGGCGATAGAGCAGACTACAATACCAAATCCAATGCCAGAAAAATGAATCCCTAACTCATGCTTGTGGTTGTTACGCATTAGCCAGTTTAAGATTAAGCCACTACCTATCATTAACCCAGCCGCAGTAGATAAGCCAGCAATAAAGCGCGAAAATGCCCATATATAAAAATTGCTACTCAATCCCATCATCACGGTGGTAAGTACAGCCAACACCATACCCCAACGGTAAATATGTAGTTTAAGCGTAGCGCGGCTGATGAGCGAGGCAGAAACGACCCCTGTTAAATAACCGGTATAATTAATCGCGGCTAGCCAACCACCGTTTTCATGAGATAAACCAGCTTGTTGCATCATTAAGGGCAACAGTGGGGTATAAGCAAAACGCGCAATGCCCATGCATAAAATGAGGCTGCAAATGCCTGCAAACAGCACTTTTAAGCGCTGAAGTTGAAGGGAATTGTTAGGCAAGATTAAGGGCGTCTAAAACCGAATTCAAGCACAAAAAACTTTGGATTCAATGCGGCTAAAGGGCTTCTTAATTTAGCAAGTTCAGACTCAGGGCCATGAATTTCTAAACGGGTTAATTCGGAAATTTTTAATGCTTCATTTAAAATTGCACCCACATTATCCAAATGCGCTAACACGCCTTCTGCATCTTCATAGCCCTCTCTGCAATGCGCCTCGTTGCCATGAAAACTAAAGCCGTAAAATAAGCATTTTGGCTCTGTTTGTGTTTTAGCCACAAACTGGGCACAGATGGCTTTAAAAGCTGGCATGTGTTCGTTTGAAACATTAAAGTAAGGCACAATAGTGCAGCAGGTGTCGTTAGTCGCCATCTGGATTTCCTAAGAAAATTAAGCTAAGTCTAGTTTGCCGTGGTCGTCGCAGTGATTGCCATGTGGATGATGCAAATGCCCATCCACCAAATAATCGACATGGTCGCCATGCGGAACGGCAGGGTGGCCGCAATTTGGGCCATGCACATGGTCCGCGCTGTGGCCAGCACATTGGTGAGTTGGCGTGCATGCCTCAGGATTTTGTGCGCTCACTGCAATACTATGCTCATCGACATGGTCGCCGTGCATATGGTGTAAATGCCCATCATGTAGATAATCCACGTGACCCTCATGCTTCACAGCAACATGGCCACAGTCTTTACCGTGTTGGTGGGTATGGTTATCGTGCTGGTGACAAGTGTGTGCCATAAAATGCTCCTCAAAATTTGGGTTATAGGTGACAACTACAAAGCTAAGTGCTTTGTGTTAAGTTAAACCTGATACGCCAAGTTTACAAGTAGCAACGGCACAAAATATTAAGAAATTACAAGGTTTTGTTAATACACGTTGTAAAAACAGGGGATGCCCTGCAAGCTCAATACTTAACTAACTCAAAAGTTAACGTTAAGTGTGCTAGGGGTTTAAGCTTGCAAGGCAAAAGAAAGGGCTAGCTAGCAATACAACTCTTACTATAGTTTTTGGCAGTAGCTAAGGCTTGCTTAATATCATCACGCGGATAAAAAAATGTTTCTTCTATATACTGTTCTTTAAATTGCAGGCATGCTTTAGCAGGCAATTGATTCAGTGCCTGAATAAAGCAGGGTGGATTATTCACCATGATTTCTTCAAGCACGCTAGCGTTGTTAGCCTTGGCGGCATAATTATCTGCCTGCTTAATGGCACTACTAATTAAACTGCTCACTTTTTGCGGTGAACGGCAATCAATCGCTTGAATATAAGCTTTTTGCAAAGCTAAGTTTTGTAAATTAATACTGGGTTTAGAGGTATTTGCACTGGCAACACTGCCCAAACAAAACATCAACAACGCAACAAATAAACGCATATAAATCTCCTTTAAGTGGCTTTTGGCAACAAAAAATTATCTACACTTTTGGTGTAAATATTTTTAATAAAGGCGTTAGTGTGGGCTAACTTACATAAGTTCAATGGGCTTGAAAAACCGCATTTGTAACCCTATTAAAAATGTCATGTAAAAAGCGTCAGCAAAGGCGCATGCTATACTCTCAAACAACAATTCACATGCAACAGGCGCTATGATTCAATACAACCCAAAAGACTGGATAACCTTTATCTTTCGCTTTCATGAGGCAGATACCTTTAGGCAACTGATTCCCATGATGATATTTATCGGGCTATACGCAGGGGGTATTGCCTACCTAGAAATAGAGTTTTGGAAACTCTCTGAAAACAGCCATGTAAAAAACATCCCCATCATGCACACCTCTATCGGTTTTGTATTATCACTATTGCTTGCCTACCGTACCAATACCGCCTATGAACGCTGGTGGGAGGGCCGTAAACTCTGGGGCGCATTAGTGAATAATAGCCGTAATTTAGCGCTAAAACTTGCTGCTTATTTAACAGATGAAAACGACAAAGCCTATTTCAGAAAAGTCATCCCAGCTTATGCAGCCGTACTTTCAAAACACCTATCTAATGAAGAAGTAGGCCAAGAGCTGTTTGAAGGCTTAGATTTAGACTTGGACCATCACAAACACCACCCTAACCAAATCGCCAAACAACTGTTTCAAAAAACCAATGATTTATACAAAACTGGCAATATCACAGGTGACCAATTTTTTATCATCAATGCCGAACTACAATCTTTTACTGACATTTGCGGCGCGTGCGAGCGCATTAAAAATACGCCTATTCCTTATTCTTACAGTGTGTTTATTAAAAAGTTTATCTTCTTTTATATTATGACTTTACCCTTTGGCTATGTGTTTAGCTTAGGTTATTACGTCATACCTGTGGTGGTGTTTATATTTTATGTGTTAGCAAGTTTAGAACTGATTGCAGAAGAAATTGAAGATCCATTTGGTGGTGATGACAACGATTTACCCACTAAGAAAATATCAGCCAATATTAAAAAGCATATAGAAGAACTGCTATAAAAACCGTTTAAGTGTTTGCTAGGTGCACCGTTTAAGGTGCACCATATTCAGTGTTTTGTTGCAAATAGTTAGTCAATACTCAAATCTAAACGCTTGCGGCCTGTTATGGTGTCGCTGTCATCACGGCCATAAAACCAAGGTTGGCTTAACTCAAGCTGAGCATCTGCATCTAGCGCACTTTGCGTCCCAGCAACGTTTTCACTAGGTAATTGAATCGTTGCGCCTTCCCACTCTTGCTCATTGGTGGTTGCAGTTTGAGCAAAAGCAGTGGCAGAAAAAAACATCAACAAACAAACTAATTTAGTTTTCATGACAGTCTCCTTTTTTACTTCGTCCTCTAAACGGCGGATGTTTTCATCAGCCTGCTGTTGCGCCTAACAATCTTCAATGGCGTCTTTTTATAGTGATTTCATTTTAAGCCTAAATATGCAACAAAAATCTGCTTAAATAGGTAATTCAGTATATACCAAACAGCATATTGTTTATCGTTTGTATGTAAATCCTGAATAGCTCTACTTTCTAATTACTAACGCTGCCTTTTAATAGATTCCACCGTAAATGTTTTATCTTTAGTGGTTACTACCACAACGTGCTTACCTTTGGCCAATACAAACTGGCATTGGTCGCGCTCCATAGAGATGCAATCTAACACCTCTTCAAATTGCGTTATATGCACATTTTGGGCAACCATACTGCTTTCATCAATACGCGGGTTACGCACCACTTGCCAGCCCTGTTGCAATAGCAATGACCTGGCCTGCGAATAAGGTATGTTGAGGAATTGTGCAAACTCGCTATCTTGCGCAAGCACCGATTGTGAGTAAGTAACAAGCAACAATAAAACAGACAAAATACTTTTCATGAGAACACACACTTTTAACAAACACCTTTTGTAGACGCTATACAAACCAAAACATTCAAAAAAAGAAGTGATGTTTAACATGCAGCGATTTGCCATTCACCCGAACGGGCCATTGTTTTAATGAACCGATATGAATAAGATGCAATTTGAAATAAGTTTAAGACACGCTTTATGCGCCAAAACTACTCAGTCTGGCCAAATTAGTGACCATCATTCAATATGTGACAGTTTTAATATTTTAAACAGTCCTAATGGTCTATAGAACAAATAGTCCTTTCTGTATGACAATATATCCATATTTTTTAAAATAGGGTAGGACTGTCATGAAACGTTTTGCACTTAGTCTTTTATTATGGTCACTTGTTGGTGTAGCGAATGCAACTAGCGGTCTAACCATTGTCAATAAAACCCCAATACCAAGATTTGCCGGTTACAGTGGCCAACCAGCATTTGTCACAGGGTTGTTGAGCAGAGGTTCATTTGGTGCACTTTCAGCCAAAGAAGCGGGTACTTTTTATGCTACTTTTCTAGGCCAAGAAAGTAGTTATGTCAATAAGTATTCACTATCCTTAAACAACGCGCTATTAGAAACCAACTCACTAGGTACAACCATTTCAAAACAAGTTGGGCCTGGCATTATCAGCTTTACGTTCTCTGATGATAAAGGTGGCGTATTTAGTAACGGCCAAACTCAAACTTCTGTGTTGGGCTTTGCTATTATAGATGGCCAAACCAACCATTACGGCAGCTTTGATTACATTCTTGGCTTTAACGATAGTTTTAGAAGTGATGCGGATTATGATGACTTTGTTGTTGGCGTAAGATTTGTTGCGGCACCAATTCCAGAGCCAGAAACTTTAGCAATGATGCTTGCTGGGCTTGGTATAGTTGGTTTTGCGGCGCGTCGTCGTAAAAACTAAATTTTAAAATTTAAATCGTACATAAATAAAAATGGGAGCTTTTGCTCCCTTTTTTATCGCTTAATTGCCTTGGTTAGTGTGCAAAATCGTAGTCTGCCCGCTATTATCATTTAAGCATTAGCATTAAGCGGGTATATGACATGGTCTGCCCCAGCCTAATAGCCTGATATTTCAACATCACTTGTAAACAAAATCACAAACACAGCGTTTAGATGGCATGGTATTAGTCAATTTTAAATGCTAAAAGGTGGTTCATATGCGCCTAAATTCAAAACCAACAAGCAGCCTAATTTTAATCTTAAGTATTTTTATATTGGGCACGGTATTTAGTAGTAGCACCTCAGCAGAAGGGCGTTTGCGTGAGCTTTTACAACAAAAGCGAGAGGCACGCCAACCCCAGCAAACTCAGCGACACAGCGCGCCGCTAACAGCGGGTGATTACACCTTTAGCCTACAACACCAACACCAAACGCGCCAATATTTTGTGCACATCCCCAAAAGCTACCAGCCCAGCCAATCAGTGCCAATGGTGGTAGCGTTACACGGTGGTGGTGGCAATATGCACTACCAAGCCAATGATGAGCACTACCAACTCATTTCAAAATCAGAGCAAGCGGGCTTTATTGCCGTGTTTCCTAATGGGTATAGTCGTTTGCCCAAAGGTAAGCTGGCCACTTGGAATGCAGGCATTTGCTGTGGCAAAGCACGAGATGCGCAAATAGACGACGTAGGGTTTATTAAAGCGCTTGTTGCCGATATTAAAACCAAAGCCAATATTAACCCCAGCCGCATTTACGCCACGGGCATGTCTAACGGAGGCATGATGGCATACCGGCTCGCTTGTGAACTCAGTGACACCTTTAGCGCCATTGCCTCAGTAACAGGTACAGACGGCACCCAACAATGCACGCC
>CAYXGE010000049.1:0-13899 GCA_964464435.1 uncultured Methylophilaceae bacterium | reverse complement strand
GCTTGATTAAGCAAGCGAAGCAACAATCCTTACTCCAACAAAGGCGCGTAGTAGACGTGCTGGAGGAAATTGTTGGTAGCCACCAAGAGGCTTTTTTAAATGCACTTGGGGCGTGTTTTTATTATCAACCCATTAGCATGAAAGAAATGCATGCGCTAACGGCTGGCTTTGACACCATTCCATTTGCTAAAGCACAACAAAAAGAGTGTTTGGCATTTTTTAGCGAGGATGAACAACTCACATTAGTGTTTGCTGATCCTTTTCATGATGGCTTGCAAGAATGGGCAACTGAGTCAATTAAACAGCCATTTACTTGGCGTTTAGCGCACCGTTCGGATATTGCTGCATTTTTAGCGCGACATGAAGAAACGATGCGCGCCATGGATGGTTTGCCATCAGGTGAACAAAATACGTTAACCGATAGCGATGAGTCTGTGATGCATCTTTCGCTTAAATCCATTAACGAAGAGTCAAACCCGATTGTCAAATTGATGAACTCCACGTTGTATGACGCGTTAAAAACAGGTGCCAGTGATATTCATTTGGAATGCGCGCATTCAGGCCTAGTTGTGAAATATCGAATTGATGGTGTGATGGCAAGTGTTGGCGGTATTCAAGGGCAAGACAATGCAGACCAAGCCATTTCTCGGATTAAAGTCATGGCGCAACTGGATATTGCAGAACGACGAATACCGCAAGATGGCCGTTTTAAAGTGCTGACGCAAGGGCGTGAAGTCGATTTTCGGGTCTCGATTATGCCGAGTGTATTTGGTGAAGATGCAGTATTGCGCGTACTTGATAGAAAATCATTGTCAGAAGAAGCGCAAGGTTTAAGTTTGCAAGCATTGGGTTTTAACCCTGCCATCATCACACAATTTAGGCGTTTAGCCACCGAGCCATATGGCATGGTACTCGTCACTGGTCCTACCGGCAGTGGTAAAACCACTTCTTTATATGCTGCCATTACTGAAGTCAATACTGGGCATGACAAAATCATCACGATTGAAGACCCAGTGGAATACCAATTACCAGGTGTGTTGCAAATTCCAGTGAATGAAAAAAAGGGCCTTACCTTTGCCCGTGGTTTGCGTTCAATATTGCGTCATGACCCTGACAAAATCATGGTGGGCGAGATTCGCGACCCTGAAACTGCACAAATTGCTGTACAAGCAGCCTTAACAGGGCACTTGGTGTTTACCACGGTGCATGCCAATAGCGTGCTAGACGTGATTGGGCGCTTTATGCACATGGGTGTCGACCCCTATAATTTTGTGTCTGCAGTCAACGGTATTATGGCGCAACGTTTGGTGCGCGTGTTATGTACCCACTGCATGGAAGATTCACAACCCTCTGCTGCATTATTAGAGGAGTCAGGCTTAACACCAGAGATGACAGCAGGTATGCAGTTTAAACATGCCAAAGGCTGTGGTCATTGCCGCGGCACAGGCTTTAAGGGGCGTAAAGCCTTAGCTGAATTGCTGGTGCTCAACGATGAACTGAGAGAAATGATCGTTGCACGTGAACCGATTCGTCAATTAAAAGAAGCGGCTAGACGCAGTGGAATGCGCACGATAAGGGAGGCCGCGATTGAGGCTGTTGCAGAAGGCGTGACCACATTGCAGGAGATTAATCGTGTTACCTTTGTGGCCTAATCAATTATTGGTCACATTTGGCGCAGGTCATGTGGCTTTTGTCTATCGCGCATGGCTCACCAATAAAGTGTTGGCGCAGGGCGAAAGTGTGGTCAACTTGCATAGTGCGCGGGCATGGCAGGATACACTGTTGACGCTTGATCGTTTACTTTCAGAGGTCAGTTTATCAACCAATACCAGTATGCATATTAGCCTTGCGAGTGATTTGGTTCGCTATTTGGTTTTGCCAGCCTCATCTGAGCCTATTTCTTATTCAGATAAACAAGCCTACGCACAAGCGGCATTTAGAGAGATTTTTGGGGCAGAGTCTTTAGCTTGGGCTGTCGCCTTTGATGATGCTGTTCCTGCAACACCTACTTTATGTGCCGCCATTGATCAGTCATTACTGGATGCTTTACACAGCTTGGCATTGAAGAAATCAATGACTCTTAAAACTATACAACCATACGTGACTGCTGCTATGAATGCATTAAGCGCATCATTGAAAAAAGCTAATGGCGTGGTGGTGATTGTTGAAAATACGCGCTTAGTGTTGGCGTTTTTTCAAGCGGGGGCTTGTACCCAAATTCGTGCGCAAATATTAAACCCAGATTGGCAACAGCAATTACCTTCACTGTTATCGCGGAGTATGTTGCTAGAAGAAGATATTGCGCCTGAAGCTTTTGTTTATGCCCCTGCGTTTAAGGCGAACACATTACAGTCGATGAAAGATTGGCAAATCAAACGTATTGGCATCGCGACTAATCAATATCAAATGCAATCGGCATACGCCATGTTGGAAGTGATGGTATGAATACCTTGCCAGAGATTAACTTTGTACCGCATCACGCTTTGTCACCTAAAAAAATAACTTTTATTGGCGCGGCGTTGGCTTTGCTGGCATTGGTTGTGATGAGTTACTTTTTTAAGCAATATGAACATGCTCAATATACGCTAACACAAACGCAAGCGACTTTGGCTAGTTTGGCGCCACAACATAAGCCTGTGGCAGTGAAAACAGTGCTAGAAACCGCGTCAGAGCCTGAACTGAAATTGGCTAAAACAATTGTTGCGCAGTTAAGTACACCGTGGAACCCACTGTTAAACACCATCGAACAAAGCAATATGCAAAACATTGCATTATTGAGTATTGAGCCAAGCAGAAAAAAACAGCAACTTCTACTCACCGGGCAAGCAAAGAATATCGCCTCTGCAGTTCAATATATTAAACAGTTGGAAACTACAGATTCGTTATCCCAAGTCTATTTGCTTAAACATAGTATTGACCAAAATGACCCCTATAAACCAGTTGGTTTTACCATTATGGCAAAGTGGCAACCATGAGTTTATTGAATCCTCATTTGTTGGGCTGGATGTTACGTGCATTCGCAAAAAAGGTGGGGCTATGGGGCTTAGTAGCCCTGTGTGTAATAGTGATTAGCAGCATCATGTATTACTCAGGGCTAACTAAAATACAGCAAGAGATTGATTCACTTGAGCGCACCATTGCAGAAAAAGAAATACAGAGCGATGAACCCACTGAAATCAATGCACCCATGTTACCAAACAATAGCTTACAAACGCTGGGCGCGTTTTATCAAACATTCCCTACAGCGCTATCTATTCCAGATACCCTTGCAAAGTTGAATGCGCTTGCCAATCAACATCAACTCACGTTAAACAGCGGTGATTATAAATTGAACAAGGTTTCAAAAACTGAAACTTCAGAACCCCAAATACTCACGCAATATGAAATGCTGTTGCCCATAGAAGGCAGTTATCCGAAAGTGCGCGGTTTTATTGCCGATGTTTTGAGTAGCCTTTCTTCTGTGGCAGTTACCGACATTCAAATGAAGCGAGAAAACACCCAAAGTCCAACAGTAGAAGCGCGATTGCAAATGATTTTATACGTGCGGGAGGATGCACGATGAAACCAGTAGCAAATAATCAAGGTAAGATTAATATTTGGTTAATGCTGGCATTGGTAGTGACTATTGCCTTAACCGCTTGGTCTGCGCTTGAGCCTAGCGAAGAAGAGGAAGCTTCTTTATTAGTTGAGCCAAGCAAAGTTTCGCATATTTTGCCTTTGCAAAAGCAAACCAATACGCAAACAATATCCACCACAAAAGCCGCTACAGTATTGCCTATTTCGTCATGGCAAGTGCTGCATAGAGAGGCGCTGACTACTAAGCCCAAAGATTTATTTGCAGTGCATTCTTGGGCGGAGGTAGTACCCGCTAAAAAAGGAAAACCATTGCCGCCACCGCCACCTGTTGCGCCTCCCGCGCCATTTGCGTATATGGGTAAAATTGAAGATAGCCCCAAAGGTACACTTATTTTTTTAATGGCAAATAACAAAGTGTACTCAGTGGCTTTAGGTGAAAAAATAGACTCGTTTTGGCGCTTAGACGCTGAAGCTCCAGAGAGTCTGACCTTAACGTATTTGCCACTCAATTTGCGCCAGACATTATCTAAAGCGCAGAAACTCATTTCGGCTGGCTTGCCCAATGCGGCAGTTGGTGTAGATAACTAGTAAAAGGACAAGCAATGCCATTGTTTACACTTAACCATCAACTGAATCGATTGTGCTTACCGTCGTGTTTATTGTTCATGATGTTATGCTTATCTAGTTGCGTGACTGCACCGTGGGAGCAAAATAAACACAAAAATGAAGCACCAGAAAGCCGTGCTGTTGAATCACAAAAGGATTTAGATAAAAATCCAGAATCATTAACATTACGTAAAGATTTGTATTTGAATAAAGACTCTGCAATTTTAGAGCTTATCTTTCAAGCAGAGCAAGCGCGTTTGCGTGGTGATTTAGAACAAGCCAAAAGCTTGTATGAGCGTGTGCTGAGCTTTGCGCCAGATAATCAAAGTGCAATTCATCATAAGGCGGAAATTCTGAGAGAGATTGCGCAAAATGCCAAGTTAGACCAAGCCAATACTAAGGTGCAAAACAAGGACTTTGATCAAGCCAAAAAAGAAGTGCATGAAGTCTTGCTTGAAAATCCCAAAAAGAACTACGCACTTCAACTTGATTATCAGTTAAAGGAGTTAATGGGCACTTCAAGTGCAGAGCCACCAAAACTAAAAATTACCACTAATAAACCTATTTCTCTTGAGTTTAGAGATGCAAATATCAAAGTTGTTTTTGAGGCCTTATCTCGTGCTACGGGTATTAATTTTATTTTAGATAAAGATATTAAGCCTGATACCAAAGCGACCATTTTCGTTAAAAAACTACCAATAGATGCTGCCATTGATATGGTGCTTTCAAGTAATGGCTTACAAAAAAAGATACTGTCTGAAAACACCGTCTTGGTATTTGCGGGTAGTCCACAAAAACTCAAAGACTACCAAGATTTAAAAATTCGTAGTTTTTATTTGAGCAACACCAACGCAAAACAAGTCTCAGCAATGCTCAAAACCATGCTCAAAACCAAAGATATATTTATTGATGAGCGAATTAACATGCTGGTCATACGCGATACCCCAGAGGTGATTCGACTGGCTGAAAAGTTAGTATCGGCGCTTGATATTGCAGATGCTGAAGTCATGCTAGACATTGAAGTATTAGAAGTGAGCCGAAGCAGAATTCAAGAGCTGGGTATTGTGTACCCTAATCAATTAGCCGTTATTGGTGCAGAAACCGGTTTAACGTTAGAAGCGCTTAAAGGCATCAAATCGGTGAATGTTGGCGTTTCTCCCAACCCTGCGGTCAATTTTAGAAAAACTGTAGGTGATGTCAATGTGCTTTCAAACCCGAGAATTCGTGTCAAAAATAATGAAAAAGCAAAAGTGCTTGTTGGGGACAAAATTCCAATCATTACCACGACATCAACTGCCAATGTGGGTATTTCAGAAAATGTCACCTATGTAGATGTAGGTTTGAAACTTGATGTTGAACCATCTGTTACATTAGATGAGTTTGTCAATATCAAGGTGGGTTTAGAGGTGAGCTCTTTAGGTGAGAAAACAGTAACGCGAAATGGTGCTACCATTTTCAATATTGGTACACGTGGTGCCAATACGGTATTACGTCTTAAAAATGGTGAAACGCAAATTTTAGCAGGTCTCATTTTGGATGAAGAGCGCAAAAATGCCAGCCGCTTGCCTGGTCTGGGGGATATTCCGCTACTTGGGCGTTTGTTTTCTAACCAAGAAGACCGTAAAAGTAAAACGGAAATTGTGTTGGCTATAACGCCAAGAATTATCACTAAATTGGCATTGCCAAATGCAGATGTATCTGAGTATTGGTCTGGCACGGAAACCGTGATTACCGATAAACCACAGCAATCATTCCCTACGTCATCTGGATCTGGCGGCAATAATGTACCATTGTCTCCTTTAGAGCGTTTGCGTGAACAGAGAAGAGAGCGGCTCAATCAATTAAACACCTCACAAGAGGCTGAAACGTCAAATCCTGTACCTGAGTCATTGCCCATATTGGAGCCGCAGCAAGTACCAACCGATTCGGCGCAGCAAAATAGTCTTGCTACACCGCCAGTCAACGATAGTTCAGTGCCAAATAATGCTCCACCAACGCAGTAACGATTCAGAATTATGATACATCGCGCACAGGGATTTTCATTTATTGAATTGATTGTGACGCTAGCAATTGTTGGAATTCTTGCTAGCGTGACGATGCCATTGGTGTCAGTGACTGTGCAACGCTCAAAAGAAAGTGAATTACGTCACCATTTGCGTCAAATGAGAGAGGCGATTGATGCCTACAAAAAAGCCAGTGACGATGGTCGCATAAAAAAAAGTATCGAAGAGTCTGGATATCCGCCAAGCCTTGAGGTATTGGTAGAAGGGGTGGAAGATATTAAAGACCCTGATAAAAAGTTAATCAAGTTTCTTAGAAAAGTCCCAACTGACCCAATGGCTAATCATTCTGGTAAGGAAGGCAGAACAGCTATAGATGATTGGGGATTACGAAGTTACGAAAGTAGCGCAGACAACCCAACTGCTGGTAAAGATGTTTACGATGTGTACTCAAAAAGCCTGCAAATTGGTACAAATGGAGTACCGTATGCAAAGTGGTAAATTTAAACAGCAAATAGAGTCTGGGTTTACGCTGGTTGAGTTGCTGGTGGTGCTGTCCATACTGGCGTTGTTGCTTTCGCTGGCTTACCCAAAATACTTTTCAAGTATTGAGCGTGCACAAGAGGCTGCGCTTAAACAAACCTTAAATACCGTGCGTGAAAGCATTGATAAATATTATGCAGATACAGGTCAATACCCTGAAAGCTTAGATGTATTAGTGGAAAAAAAATACATCAATAAATTGCCATTGGACCCGATTACCGACAGTACAACTACCTGGGTGCTGGATGCCCCAGAACCGCCACTAGAAGGCTTAATATACGATATTCACAGCGGTGCTACTGGTAAAGCAAAAGACGGTAGTCAATATTCAGAATGGTAAAGAAAAGTATTAATCAGCAAGGCTTTACCTTTGTCAGTTTACTCATTATTGTGGGTATTTCAGGCATTGCAATGAGTGCGGTGGGCGAGGTATGGCACCAATCAGCACAGAGAGAAAAAGAAAAAGAGTTACTGTTTATTGGCAATCAATATCGTTTGGCCCTAGTCAGCTATTATGAATCAACGCCTGGAGGGGTAAAACAATATCCGCAAAAACTTGAAGATTTGTTATTAGATAAGCGTTTACCGGTCATTAAACGTCATCTTCGGCGTCTATACTTAGACCCAATCACCAAAGCGCCTCTGGGTTTAGTTAAGCAAGGTGAATCGATTGTTGGGGTACATAGCGTATCAACACGCAAAACTATCAAGAAAACCGGATTTCCAGAGCGTTATTTAAGTTTTGCGGAAGCGACAACTTATGAAGACTGGAAATTCGATGCCACAAGTAATTAACGGGCCTTAACGTGAATACAATCCGTTAAGGTAAGAATAAATGCGTTGTTTAAGAATGTTGTTGATAAAACTGCATCACTTTTTGAATATATGCTTGCGTTTCTTTATATGGCGGTATTTTTCTGCCATATTTAATTACGGTTGCAGGCCCGGCATTATAGGCGGCTAACGTGAGTTGCATATCATCATTAAAAGTATTCATCAGTTCACGTAAGTAGCGAGCACCGGCCATAATATTTTGTTTAGGGTCTTGTTTGTTTTTAACGCTTAAATACTTTGAAGTTTTTGGCATTAACTGCATTAATCCATAAGCCCCTTTTTGAGATTTTGCTCTAGGGTTGTGATTGGATTCAACTGCAATCACAGCGTGCAATAGCGCAGGTTCAATGGCAAACTTTTGCGCGGCTATTGCCACATATTCATGATAAGGGAGTGTATTTATTGAATTTGAAGGCTGAGGAGAGCTTGTTTTTTCTAACTCAGTAATTCTAATATCGTAATGCTCTAAATTCGTGACATTGCTTATTTTGATTTCATCACCCGATGTATCAATATAAACATCTGCCTTAGTTAAGCCGCAATTTGTTAGTAACAATACGCACAGGCATTTTGCAAAATATTCTTTCATAACACTATTCTGCTTGTTGAATGTTACAAAATAATATTTAAAGCAATAAATGATAAAAAATTAAGCTAATACTACCCGCATCTATTTTCATCAACTATTTAATCAATGGTGAATTAAAAAAAGAACTAGTCCGTTGTTATATTTTTGTAAACAAAAATACATATAGCGTTAATCATATTGTCACCATATTAGTGAAAAATAAGGGATGAAAAAATATTAGAAGAACGATTATTAATATCCTATTCCAAAACGAAATGTCTGAAAATAGTAACGATTGCTTGAATGCAGAGCAACGCCATGTATTTATGGACGTCATTACCGAATCTTTGCGTATTACGCAAAGAACCCACTTATTTAATTGGCTTCAGGGTGAATTGCAATTTCTGCTGCCGCATGAGGTGATGATTTTTGGCATCAAAACTTCAGATCATGAGGCATTTCATTTCGAGTATTTTACAAGCGCCCGTTATTTTAAAGAAGAGCAATTTACGTGTTTGATTGAACAGGAAAAAGGATTAATTAATTCATTGGTAAGACGCTGGCGCGAAGATAGCTTGCCCTTATTTGTTACTGAGCAACCTTATGCAAACTCAAGCGAGCATTTTAATGTTGCCCAAATAGATGAAGCTGTACTAAAAAAATCTGAACTTAGAAATTTTGTTATTCATGGATTTGGGGATAATCAAAACAGAGTATCAAGTATCGTCATCTTTGCGAGGTTGCAAGCCGCTCCAAGCATCAACCTTGGTAATATCGTAGAGTTATTGGTGCCACATTTGCATTGCGCATTGGTCAGGGTAACGAGCACCAAAAGCAATATCGTTCTAGATGCTGCCACAGTTAGTAATATGATGACCAAGCGTGAGTCAGAGATTTTGCAATGGTTGCATATGGGAAAAACCAATTGGGAAATTTCATCTATATTGGATATCAGTCAACTAACTGTTAAAAATCACGTGCAAAATATTTTAAGAAAACTCAATGTTCAAAACAGAAGTCAAGCTGCTATTAAAGCCACTAAGCTAGGCCTAATCAAAATTTTAAAATAGATCATTCACTGTTTTAAAAATCTAAAAAAGCATTTATATAGTCCATTCGGACTATAAACAAAAAACGGCACTTAATATTGCTTCCTCATAATTCATAGATAAAAGTCGTTCGTACATCATTTCCTTGATGAAACGACAAATTAATATGAAAGTGAATTATGAAGCCTATGTTTAAAGCTTTAATCCTGTCATCAGTGTTGCTTACGGCAAATACTGCTTCAGCAGCTATCGACAGTGCTTTTAGTGGCAATGGTTCATTAATACTTACGCTTTTAGATAGAACAGCAAATGTCTCTGCAAGTTTTGACTTAGGCAGAAACTATAGTGACTTTAATGTCTTTGGTGCGTCACATGCAAACAGTGGTATTTCAAATCGTGGTGTCAATATTTCTTGGAATTTATCTTCAACTCCATCTTATGCACCAGCTTGGAATCAATATTTAGCCAGTGCAAGCTTGGCAAACACGCAATACGCCATTACTGCGGCGGATGGGTGGATTGGTTCAGGTGGCGCAGGAATGGCGGGTTTTGTTACCACTTACAAAACAGCAGGCAACGTATTAGCAACAAGCGGCTTATTGGCAGCCATTGGCGATTTTCAAGACTTTTATATCAACAGCAATATCTCCAGTGATTTTGTACTTTTTCAAAACCATTCTATTACCGCAAACGGTTCTAGCGTTGCAATAGATGGTGATGCTTATGCAGGTAATTATTTTTCAGCCTCTGGTAAAGCAAATGGTACTGGACCCTCTGTAATGGGTGCTATCGGTGAAAGCTTAGCTGTGGCTCAAGTGTTGACGGGGTCTTCTAGCTTTGCTTCATCTACTGTCAATATCTACGGAAATAACGCCAAATTTTTGCTTGGTGCGAATGGTGTGCTGACTTATGGAACCGATGCGCCGATTGTTGGGGATATTCCAGAGCCGGAAACATGGGCAATGATGCTGTTTGGTCTGCTTGCAATGAGTATTGTGACTAGGAAGAAGCGAGCCACTTTAGGTTAAATGTAGGTGGTTGTTATTGATATTAATGATAACAACTTTGAATATTTTTGAAGTAACAAAAGCATCAAATGAATTTGCAGTGAACTAGTCCATACAGACTATTTAGATTTAAAACGGTGTCATAGCAGGGCTGTAAATTGCTCACATCGCTTAAAAGAAGTTGGTTAGGCGTTAAGTAGTACGGGAATTTTTTTGTTTTTTAATTTTTTAGGGAGTTTTATGATGAAATTTCAACTTAAAGCATTAGCAGTTGCTTTATCTTTGGTTGCTGTTTCAGTACCAGCGCACGCTGGTGTTGATGCTGCATCAACAGGAAACGGTTCTTTTATTCTTACTTTAATTGATAAAGTTGCAAACATTTCTGCAACTTTTGACTTAGGTAAAAACTATGCTGATTTTAACCAAGTAGCTGCTGCTGGTACTGTTACCAACGTAACAGCATTAGGTACAGTATTTTCTTGGAATTTAAGCCAAGGTGATTACGCAAATGCATGGAACTCATTTTTTCAAACCGCAACACTCGCAAATACTAATTTTGGTATTTTAGCTGCAGATAACTTAGGCGCAGGCGCAGGTTCACGTGGTTATATTACAACCTATGCATCTGCAGGTGCTTCAACTACTGGTACAGCATTAATTACTGCATTAGGTAACCACGACACTTACGTTGCTAATGCTGCGTTTGGTGCTGGTGGTGTTAGTAATATGAACGTTGTTGATAATGGTGCTTCATTTTCAGTCCCAGCAACATTTTTCTACAATGGTAACAAAAACAACAACACGGGTCCTGTAGCATTGGGTAATATCGGTACTAGCTTACGTGTTGCACAAGCGACAAATCCAGCTTCAAATTTATCTCCAATGACAACTCTCATATTTGCTAACGATGCTAAATTTACTTTAGGTACTGACGGCGTATTAACTTATATGACAACACCAGTGCCAGAAGCAGATACATGGGCGATGATGGTAGCTGGTCTTGGTTTAATGGGTTTTGTTGCACGTCGTCGTAGCCGTAACCAAGCTTAATATTACTACCTAGATTTAAATTAAATCGTAATGGCAGAAACTTTGTTTTCTGCCATTAAAGGAACTTTTTTTGGAGAAATCTCATGAAATTAACTCAAATCGCATTAGCAATTGCAGGCTTAGTGGCGGCTTCACAAGTATTTGCTGCACCTGTAACGGCAGCACAAATTTCAGCAGCACAATCAGCTGGTACTTTACAACAAGCTTGGATCTCAGGCGCTACAGCACCAACTAAAACTGTTTACGAGGGCTGGGCAGCGGGTTGTGATGCAACGACAAATGCTATTTTTACAACCCAGGCATCAACAAACACTAACGTAACGCCAGGCTCATTGGGCAACTTTACTGCATACGCATGCACACGTGGTGGCGTAGTTTCTGTGTTGTACCATACTTTAGATGGTGGTTCACTCAATGCATTTACACCACACACAGCGGGTACAAAATTAGCCCGCGTAAAATTTGTGGGCACAGGCAATGGCTGTACTGGCACTTTGACATATACTGATTCAACAAACCCACAAAACAGTGCAGCAGTAAACAAGGGTTGTACATTAGTTGGTGCTGCATTGCCATCAAACGCAATTGCAACGCCAGCAGGTAATGCAGCGAATGCCGCTGCTGTTGCTGCAGATTCTTTAGCTCCAGCCTTGCCAGTAGGTGGTTTTTCAGACGTTGAAGGTTCATTGTTCCCAGCTGCTATTGGCGGTGGTGATGTATCTTCAGTAGGTACAGATTCTGCTGTAGGTGTTGGTCAAGTGTTTGGTGTGGTGGTGAGCCGTCCTTTATACCGTGCTATGCAAGTTAAGCAAGGTATTGCTGCTAATACAGATGCTTTAGATCCAAACTTTGACCCAGCTAATGCTCCTACAATTAGTAAAGCACAATATGCATCATTAGTATCTCAAGGTGGTACATACCAAAACTGGACACCATTGGTTGGTGCTGCAGCTGCATCTGGTAAAAAAGTAATTGTTGCACGCCGTGTGCAAACTTCTGGTTCTCAAGCAAGCTCAAATGCTTTCTTCTTAAATAATCCATGTGGTTCAGGAGCCTCAGCTAGCTTAAATCCAGCTGCCGCAGGTGATTCAACACCAACATTTGAAGTTTTTGAAGGTTCTGGTACAGGTAACGTAAAAACACGTATTACTACAGCATCAAACGCAGCGGCTGCTGACAGTTTTGCTATTGGCGTAATCTCAGCAGAAAACGATTGGCGTGTTGAAACTCCAACTGGTGGTCAAAATGGTTATCGCTTTATTAAAGTTGAAGGTGTACACCCAGAAGCTGGTGATGTTGTGAATGCACGCGTAACAGCTACAAATGCTCAGTATCCATTCCACATTGAGTTGCATAGCTTTACTGCCAATTCAGCACCTGCTGGTACATTTGCCGGTGATATCGTTGGTCAAATTAGTGCTGCATTAGTAGGCACAACTAACTGTGCTCAATTACCACGTGGCTTAACATTGAGCCCAATTTCTGGTTCTAGCTGTACATCTGGCCAACAAGTAGCAAAAATGACTAACTTAGGTAACAACTGCGCACCAGTATTGTTAACTGAGTAATTACAATTTAAATGTGAATTACATTTAAATTCATCACAAACACACTCCTCAAAAGGGAGTGTGTTTTTTGCATTTAGAGCAAAAGTGTTTATTCATTCATCAGCCTGCAACATTACTTTCGCATAATGTTCATAGATAATTTTTTTGGTTTTACTAAAGACATGTACAACAACAATGTGAATTTAAAAAATCGCTGGATAATAATCAATGGATTAATGTTGATGTGCGTGATCATCCATCCGCTGTTGTCGTTTGCAGACGAGCCATTAACTGAGCAATTGGAAAAAACAATATTAAATGAAGATAGCCAGACAGCACCTATTGAAAATACATTAGTAGAAAAGCAATCTAATGAACAGGTTGTAACTGAAACATTGATGACAGAGAAACAAGTAACGGAACAGTTAACATCAGAACAGTCAGTTGCTCAAATTGAAGAAGCTAAGTCTGTACAACCCAATGTTGTGGGTAAGGTTGAAGAAAATCCTAAATTCAATGTATTTGAATTTCAAATTGATGGCAATACGGTATTGCCAAAAGGCAAAGTAGAAGAGGCTGTATACCCATTTTTGGGTGAAGCTAAAACTATCGAAGATGTAGAAAAAGCGCGCAGTGCGCTTGAAAAAGTGTACCAAGATGCTGGCTATTTAACCGTATCAGTCAGTATTCCTCAGCAAGAAGTTAACGCTGGTTTGGTTAAACTTAAAGTGACAGAAGGAAGTGTTGAGCGCTTACGAATCAAAGATGCAAAATATACCTCTCTGGCGGAAATTAAATCACGTGTTACAGAGTTTGAAGAGGGTAAAGTACCCAATTTTACGTTAGCCCAACAACAGTTAGGTACGGTCAATCGAGGGCAAAATAGACAAGTTACTCCTGTGTTAAGACCAGGAAGGTCGCCAGGAAAAGTAGAGGTAGATTTAAAAGTACAAGATAAATTGCCAGTACATGGCAGTTTAGAACTGAATGACCGTTATGCGCAAAATACCACCAGAACAAGGCTTAACGGCACGCTTAAATATGACAATCTTTGGCAAAAAGACCATAGTTTGGGCATTAGTTTTCAAATGTCACCCGAGGATACTGAGCAAGTTAAAG
>CAYXGE010000048.1:7750-14339 GCA_964464435.1 uncultured Methylophilaceae bacterium | reverse complement strand
GACCACACCATTGATAACGCCAAATACCAATGCGGCTAAAAAGAAAATAGGTACTAAATAAAGAATCCCAGCTTGCGGAATTAACCAAACACTCACCAATAAAAGCTGGCCAGCAATATGGGCGATTGCTGATAAAATGCTTAGTGTAACGGGGCCAAACACATGCTTTGGTAAGTGCATGGCAAATGCCAACATGCATAGGCTACATAAGCCGCCACTTAAACTTAAAAAGAAAGTGGGCGATAAAAATTGCCCTAATAATAAGCTACTCGCAAAAATTCTCAGTAAGCTGACCCATGCTGCTGTTTTAAAGTCATATTGGTATAGCACAAACAAGGTAATGATATTGGCAATGCCAGGTTTGACCCCTGGAATAGGCGAAGGTAACACTGCCTCAACCATATGTAAGCCAATCGCATAGGCCGCAAGCATAGCGATACGTTTGTCGTCGTCGCTAACGGTGAAATGCAACTGCTGTAATGGTTTATTGGGCATGGCGTATTATTAGTAGCTGATGCTGTCTATGGGGTGTTGAGGGCCTAATAACGCAATACTCAGCTGATTGGGTAGGCAAATGGCGGCTTGCCCAGCGCGGTTAAGCCATCCTTGATGCACGCAGTACTGGTTAGTACATGGGGCGCTCATAAAGCGTACTTTGCCATTGGCAATACGAATGTGCGCATTGCCAATAGCGCCATTGACTTCAATATCTCGCGTTTGATTGAGGCTATAGGTGCCTACAATTTGCTTGCCCTGCCTGATTTCAATTTTAGTAGCAGGGGTGGTTTGCCAGAGTGTATTAAATAGAAAAATAGACACGGCAATACCAACAAGGATGATGCAGTAATCTCCAAGCAAAGGTTTTTTAAGTTGTAATGTTGACTGTGCCATGGTCGCTAATGTTGAGTTAACCAAGTAATTCGTTTTTGCATGTCTGGGCTTACGCTTACTTTTCCTGCGGCATTCACCACCAAGTAATGTGATACGCCCATGCGTTTAGCATAGGCACTTTGCTGTTGTGGTGTTGCTAAAAAGATTGGTTTAGAGGCAACGTCTGATAAAGTGCCAGCCTGCGCGCTTGGTGCTACTAATACCGAGACTGCTTGATTAAACGTGGCAGGGTAGCCGGTATTGGGGTCAAGCAGATGGCAATAGCGTTTACCGTTAAGTTCAAAATAGCGTTGATAATCGCCTGAGGTGCCAATTGCCCAACCATCAGGTAAATCGAGTGATGCCATTGCATTGGGTTGCCGTGGATGTTGAATGCCCACGCGCCATGGTTTGCTACCATGCTGGCCAAGTGCAATGACATTACCGCCAATGTTAATGAGCGCATGTTTAACACCTTGCGATTTAAGATAATTGCGTGCTTGGTCTAGCGCATAGCCTTTAGCAAAACCACCTAAATCTAGCTTTACAGCGGAGTTGCTACTGCTGACATGGGTGGCTGAAATGCTAAGATCTTGCATGCTAGGTTTTTGTTTAACTAAATTTTCAATATCTAAAGCAGGTACTTGCTTGGCGCTAAAGGTATCACTTTGAAAGCCCCACAAGCCAATTAAATGGCCAATAGCAGGGTTAAACAGACCATCTGATTGTATTGAAAGTTGTTGTGCGCTGTTTAAAATCTCGGCCATGCGCGGGCTTATGGGGTTTGCTTGGGTGCCTTTTGCAAAAGCTGCATTTAACTGGCTTAATTCGCTGGTGCCGTTCCAAGCATGCAATTGATTATGAAGCGCCTGAAAGTCAGCAAATATGTGTTCGGTTAATGCTAGCGCGCGTGGTTCTTTTTCACCATAAATCGAAATATCGACTAAGGTGCCAAACACATAGCTTTGAGAGTGATAAAGCGGTTCACGTCCACAACTGGCAAATAATAGTGAAAATAGAATTAAGCAGAAGCGCATTCAGACTCTAAAGCATCCATAAAAATGGCGGCAGGATTGCAGTCGGTTTGTGCTGCTATTTCTACCATGCAGGTAGGGCTGGTCACATTAATTTCTGTAAGGTGCTCGCCTATCACATCTAAGCCAACTAAAAACAAGCCTTTAGCTTTAAGAACAGGGCCAATGGTGTTGGCAATTTCAATATCACGCGGTGTGAGTACTTGTGCTACCCCAGTGCCGCCTGCGGCAAGGTTGCCACGCGTTTCCCCAGCTTTAGGAATGCGCGCTAATGCATATGGGAGCGGTTTACCATTGATGATTAATATGCGTTTATCACCATGAACTATTGCTGGTAAATAGCGTTGCGACATAATGGTGCGTGAGCCAAGTTGGGTAATGGTCTCTAAAATTGCACCTACGTTGGGGTCGCCAAGACGCAAACGGAATACCCCGCTACCGCCCATGCCATCTAAGGGTTTGACGACAATATCACTATGCTGCTCTAAAAATAAACGTATTAGATTTTCATTGCTGGTGACTAAAAACTCAGGCACAAATTGAGGAAAATTGGTGACAGCCAGTTTTTCATTCCAATCACGAATGGCTGCAGGGTGATTAAACACCTTGGCACCTTGCGTCACTGCTAATTCAAGTAAGTACGTGCTATAGAGGTATTCGCTATCAAATGGCGGGTCTTTGCGCATGAGTACGACATCAAAATCAGATGGTTGCATTTCATCTGCATGATCCAATTGATACCAAAAAGCACCTTCGGTAAGCGTCAAGTGTTGACTCATGACAAACACGGTGGCTTGTCGCAGAAGCATATCGTTGGGTTGGCAAACAAAAATATCATGGCCTCGTGTTGAGGCTTCGCGCATGATAGCAACGCTGGTATCTTTGTAAGTTTTGAGGGATTCCAGAGGATCTAAAATAAATAAAATACGCATGTTAAGCCTCAAATGCTGGATCAGTTTCTTGAAGCTCAATGGCGGCGGCTAACAGCGCAAGCCTTGCCACCACGCCATAGGCATAGAAACGGTTAGGTGCGGCATCTGGCGCACCTGCACAATCAGGCGTAGAGCATGGCGTTTCAAATGCGAGTGGCACAAAATGCATGCCTGGTGCATTGAGGTTTTCATCCACTGCGCGTCCAGTATGCACGCGGTAAAATCCACCCACCACATAATGGTCCATCATATAGATGACTGGTTCGGCTACTGCTTCATGGATGCTTTCAAACGTGTAGACGCCTTCTTGAATAATCACATCAGATACTTGTAGACCTTCTTTCACCACGGACATTTTATTACGTTGTTTGCGGTTTAAGTCTCGCACATCATCGGGGCTTTTTACCGTCATAATGCCCATGCCATAAGTGCCAGCATCTGCTTTAACAATCACAAACGGGTCTTGTGTTACCCCGTATTCTTGGTATTTTGCTTTAATTTTATTAAGTACTATTTCTACTTTGGCTGCCATAACATCTTCACCCACTCGCGCATGAAAATCTACGCCGCTCGCGCTTTCAAAGTAAGGGTTAAGTAGCCATGAGTCAACATCAATCAGTTTGGCAAAATCATCTACTACGCGATTATATGCAGAAAAGTGCTGAGATTTTTTACGCGTAGACCACCCCGCATGCAAAGGTGGAATAAGGGTCTGCTCAAGATTTTTTAGAATATCAGGAATGCCAGCAGACAAATCATTATTAAGTAAAATAGCGCAACTATCAAAGCCGTCTAATACAACACGATTACCCACTCGCTTCACTGGCTCTAGCAAAATACTTTCACCTTCTTGAATTTCTAAACGTGTTGGCGTCGTGATTTCAGGGTTTATTGACCCAATGCGAACATTCAAACCTGCTTGGCGCAAAATATTTGTGAGTGCCGCCACATTACGTAAATAAAATGTGTTGCGCGTATGGTTTTCAGGAATCACCAATAGTCGATGTGCTTCGGGGCATACTTTTTCAATGGCCACTGTAGCTGCTTGCACACACAAAGAAGTGAAGTCAGGGTTAAGATTATTAAAGCCACCAGGAAACAAATTAGTATCGACAGGTGCGAGTTTGAAACCTGCGTTACGTAAGTCTACTGAAGCATAAAATGGCGAGCTGTATTCTAGCCATTGGCATCTAAACCAATGTTCAATGGCAGGCATATTGTCGAGCAAGCGCTTTTCTAAAGCGAGCAAGGGGCCATTTAGCGCGGTAGTAAGATGTGGAACCATGATGATTTCTGCTTAAAACAAAGTCCTATTTTAGCGCAGTTAGGCTTGCTTGCTATAAAAATAACAGACAAAAAGAGGGGCGCACTAGGGCGCCCAGAGGGAGGAGAGTATAGGAAGAAACTAAGCTAAATATTAAGTAGTTAAAAATAAAAACTTAATATCAAGAATAATTTATTTCAATTAATAATAAGCATGTACTGTGCCAATTATTAAATGCCGTAAATTCAATGTTTGCAGACCAGACATATTTTTTTGATTGTAAGTTTGCACATAATTAGTGCATAGCATGGTGCATAAAAATAACAATCGTCGTTTTATTCATTTAAAGCGAATAAAAAGCATCTTAGATGTTTAGTGTGGCATTCAGATTGCATTTAAATGAATTGTTTTCTGATAAGAGCTATATCGGCATGTTGAAAACAAAAAAGGCGAACATGAAGTCCGCCTTTTTATTTTCCACTATTACATGGTGAGTAACATCTTACATATGGTAAGCGCGTTCACCGTGTTCTGTGGTATCTAGGCCTTCGCGCTCTGACTCTTCAGATACACGTAAGCCAATCAATGCGTCTACAATTTTAAGTGCAATGAATGAAACCACACCAGACACTACAATCGCAGTAATCACAGCGGTAACTTGTGCTGTCATTTGTGCGCCAAAGTCGTAAGCAGCTACGCCGTTTGCAACGTAGTCAATCACGCCTGCGCCACCTAATGCTGGGTTAACAAACACACCAGTCGCTAAGGCACCAAAGATACCGCCAACAGCATGCACGCCAAACACATCTAATGCATCATCATAACCAAGCATGTATTTCACTTTAGCCACAAAGAAGTAGCAGATAGGTGACACTAACAAGCCAATAACGATAGCACCAATTGGGCCTACAAAGCCGCAAGCTGGGGTAATGGCCACTAAACCTGCAACGGCACCAGAAGCAGCACCTAGCATAGATGGTTTGCCTTTACCTAACCATTCAGCCGCCATCCAAGTGAGAGTTGCTGCACCAGTAGCAATAGTGGTGTTGATTAAAGCAAGTGCAGCATAACCGTTGGCTTCTAAGTTAGAGCCAGCGTTAAAGCCGTACCAACCCACCCACAATAATGAAGCGCCAATCATTGTCATGGTTAAGCTATGCGGTGTTAATGCCTCTTTACCGTAACCAATACGTTTGCCCAACACAATACAAGCAACTAAACCAGCAATACCCGCGTTGATATGCACAACGGTACCACCAGCAAAGTCTAATGCACCTTTAGCCCATAACCAACCAGCATTGCCAACTACTGTTTCAAGCGCTGCTGCGTCAGTAATCGCATCTGGGCCATCCCAGTACCAAACCATGTGTGCCATTGGCAAGTAGGCAAATGTGAACCACAATGTCATAAACACTAACACTGCTGAGAACTTCATACGCTCTGCAAATGCACCAATAATCAAAGCTGGTGTAATCGCAGCAAAGGTTAATTGGAATGCCACAAAAGTATATTCAGGAATGTATACGCCTTTACTAAAGGTTGCCGCAATAGACTCTGGAGTAATACCAAGTAAGAATGCTTTGCTTAAACCACCAAAGAATGCGCCACCACCAGTAAATGCTACGCTGTAACCATATACTGCCCACAACACAGCCATGAGCGAGAAAATGACAAACGTTTGCATTAATACAGACAACATATTTTTGCTACGTACCATACCACCGTAGAACAAAGCGAGGCCAGGAATCACCATGAGGGTAACGAGCACGGTAGATACTAACATCCAAGCAGTGTCGCCTTTATTAGGCACAGGTGCTGGCGCTGCTGCGGCTTCTGCTGGTGCCGCTTCTGCCGCAGGTGCTGCAGCCGCTTCAGGCGCTGGTGCTTCAGCCACAACAGCTTCAACAGTTTCTACTACTTCAGCAACTGGTGCAGCCTCTGCTGGCGCTGCTTCTTCTGCAATGCCTAAGCCAGCAAAACCAAGGGCGCCGACCAGTGCAAACATCGATAATAATTTTTTCATCATGTGCCCCTTATAGTGCTTCAGGACCGGTTTCACCGGTACGTATGCGATAAACTTGTTCAAGTTCGAACACAAAAATTTTGCCATCACCAATTTTGCCGGTGGCGGCAGACTTTTCAATAGCTTCAATCACTTGGTCAAGTAAGTCTTCTTTAATAGCGACTTCTAATTTGACCTTTGGTAGAAAATCCACCACATATTCTGCACCGCGATACAACTCGGTGTGACCTTTTTGGCGGCCAAAGCCTTTTACTTCAGTGACCGTGATACCTTGCACGCCAATGGCGGATAAGGCCTCACGCACTTCATCAAGCTTAAACGGCTTGATTATTGCGGATACAAATTTCATGTTGCCTCCTGATGGTTAAATAATGTGTGTTGCGTTAAGCGGTGGGGTAGGTTGCTTTTCTACCCCACCTTTTACAGCTAAATCATTGCGAGATTAGAATGTGCGACCTACGGTAAC
>CAYXGE010000048.1:5279-7650 GCA_964464435.1 uncultured Methylophilaceae bacterium | reverse complement strand
TTGTGAAATACCACGGAAATAGTAATCAGATACAAAACCAATGTTGCTGGTGACTGTCCATGGTGATGCAGGTTCAGCTGGCGAAGCGGCAGCTTCCTCAGCCATAACGTTATATGAAGCTAAAGTGCCTAATACTGCTAATGCGATTAATGATTGACGCATTGTGTTTCCTTTCTAATAAATAAGCCTTGTTTTGGCTTTATAGTTAATGTTAAGCAACTAAACTTAAGCGAGAAAACACAAGCAACACTCATGCCATAAAGTTAAATATATTATAAACATTAACTTACGATACTAAATAAAAGTATTTTGTATTAAATGTTTATTAAGTAATTGATATTTAATATTAAAATATATATAGTTGGTGTAAAAAAGAGTCTTGTGATGCATCAAAAACCTGTTAAAATGATTAAAAGCCTAGGAAAACATCATGACAAAGTTTCAATTTTTTGAAGATTTATCAAATAAAATCAGTGAATTAGTCGGTTCTTCACCAGCGGCGGATGTGCGTGCTAACATTAACGCACTATTACAGGGCGCATTCACCAAATTGGAGCTTGTGTCGCGGGAAGAGTTTGATGCGCAAGCAGAAGTGTTGCGTTTAGCCCAAGAAAAGTTAACGATGCTTGAAAATAAGCTAATAACGCTGGAATCAGAGTTGCATAAAAACAACAATTAACACTTAAAGGGCGCATGATGAGCTTAGCGGTTTTACATAGCCGTGCATTGGCAGGGATGGATGCACCAGAAGTGGTTGTTGAAGTGCATCTTGCCAATGGCTTGCCAAGCTTTACCATAGTGGGGCTGCCTGAGGCTGAGGTTAAAGAAAGTAAAGACCGTGTTCGTGCGGCTTTGCAGACTGCTCAGTTTGATTTTCCTGCTAAAAGAATTACCGTTAATTTAGCCCCCGCTGATTTGCCTAAAGAGAGTGGGCGCTATGATTTACCTATTGCTTTGGGTATTTTGGCGGCCAGCGGTCAAATCCCCCACCAAGCCTTATCGCAGTACGAAATCGCTGGGGAATTAGCGCTAACAGGGGAACTAAGGCCTATTAGGGGTGCGTTGGCAATGACCTACAAAGCCGCACAAGATGGTCGCGCCTTTATTTTGCCCCAAAGTAGTGCAGAAGAGGCAAGCTTGGTGAAGTCAGCTACTATTTTGCCCGCTAATAGCTTACTAGAGGTGTGTGCGCATTTGTCGGATAAAGCCCCTATTAAGCCTTATCAAACAGCATTTGCAGAAACGGCAGTTTTTTATCCCGATTTTAATGAAGTAAAAGGGCAACTCATGCCCAAGCGTGCGCTTGAAATAGCGGCGGCGGGTGGACACAGTGTGTTGATGGCTGGGCCGCCGGGCACGGGTAAGTCTATGTTGGCATCACGCTTTGCAGGTATTTTGCCTGAAATGACAGAAAGCGAAGCGTTGGAGTCTGCCGCTATTCAATCATTAAACGGACAATTTAAAACTGAGCTTTGGAAACGTCGCCCTTATCGCGCACCGCATCACACAGCGTCTGGCGTGGCTTTGGTGGGGGGCGGTGGTATTCCTCGCCCTGGTGAAATTTCGCTAGCACACCATGGCGTATTATTTTTAGATGAGTTGCCAGAGTTTGATCGCAAAGTGCTAGAGGTCTTACGCGAGCCTTTAGAGAGTGGCCATATCACCATTAGCCGAGCCGCAAGACAAGCTGATTTTCCTGCGCAATTTCAACTGATTGCTGCCATGAACCCCTGCCCGTGCGGTTATTTGGGGCATTTCAATAACAAGTGTCGTTGTACGCCAGACCAAGTGGCACGTTATCGTGCAAAAATATCAGGGCCATTATTAGATAGAATTGATTTGCATATTGAGGTGCCAGCACTTAAAGATAGTGAACTAACGAGCGCAGCAACAGGCGAAGCCAGCGAGCAAATTAGAGCGCGTGTGAATCTTGCGAGAGCATTGCAAATGGCGCGACAAGGCAAAGCAAATCATGCACTCACTACCAAGGAAATTGATCAATATTGCTTGCCTGACGAAGCAGGGACTCACCTATTAAAGACGGCCATTTCAAAACTCAACTTATCAGCCAGAGCCTACCACCGAATTTTAAAAGTGGCACGTACGATTGCCGATTTAGCTAATAGTGCCCAAGTTCAATCGCAACATATCGCAGAGGCGATTCAATACCGTCGCAATGAGATAAACCGCTAGCCGTGGTAAAATGGGCATTTAGTAGCCTACTTTGATAACTTAACATCATGCAAAATAATCCAATGACAAGTACCGAAAAACAACTAAGAGAAATTCTTGCCAAACGTATTATGATTTTAGATGGTGCCATGGGCACGATGATTCAACGCTACAAGCTCACAGAAGAAGATTATCGCGG
>CAYXGE010000048.1:1244-5179 GCA_964464435.1 uncultured Methylophilaceae bacterium | reverse complement strand
CAAGAAATACACGAGCAATATCTGGCCGCAGGCGCAGATATTATCGAAACCAATACCTTTGGTGCGACATCGGTTGCGCAAGATGATTACCAAATGGCGCATTTGGTGTACGAGATGAACGTGCAATCTGCCAAGCTGGCAAAAGCCGCTTGTGCTAAATATAGCACGCCAGACAAACCACGCTTTGTGGCTGGCGCACTTGGCCCAACACCTAAAACGGCCTCGATTTCACCTGATGTGAACGACCCAGCCGCGCGTAATGTGAATTTTGACCAGTTGGTGAAAGCTTATTTAGAGCAGACTTTTGCCTTGGTTGAAGGTGGCGCTGATATTCTATTAGTAGAAACCATTTTTGATACGCTGAACTGTAAGGCAGCGCTGTTTGCGATTGAAACCTACTTTGACCAAACAGGCAATCGCCTGCCAATTATGATTTCAGGCACGGTGACTGATGCCTCTGGTCGCATTTTATCTGGGCAAACAGTCGCGGCATTTTGGAACTCAGTGCGCCACGCAAGACCGCTCACAATCGGCCTTAACTGTGCATTAGGTGCAACACTGATGCGCCCATATGCAGAAGAGCTTTCAAAAATTGCAGATACCTTTGTGTGTATCTACCCTAACGCGGGCTTGCCTAACCCAATGTCTGATACGGGCTTTGATGAAGAACCTGCCGATACCTCAGCCTTGGTGAAAGAGTTTGCCGAAAGCGGCTTTTTAAATGTGGCTGGCGGCTGCTGCGGCACGACACCGCCGCATATCAAAGCGATTAGCGAGGCAGTTGCGCCCATTGCCCCGCGCAAAGTGCCAACATTGCCGCCCTACACCAAGCTTTCAGGTTTAGAGCCATTTACCATTGATGAAAATTCGCTGTTTGTTAACGTAGGCGAGCGCACCAACGTCACAGGTTCAAAAGCCTTTGCGCGCATGATTATCAACGAGCAATATGAAGAAGCCTTAAGCGTGGCGCGTCAACAAGTAGAAAACGGCGCACAAATCATCGACATCAACATGGACGAAGGCATGTTAGACGCCGTGGCCGCCATGACTAAATTCCTCAATTTAGTGGCCTCAGAGCCTGATATTGCGCGCGTGCCGATTATGATTGACTCTTCAAAATGGAACGTCATCGAAGCAGGTTTAAAATGCGTGCAAGGCAAGGCGATTGTTAACTCGATTTCGATGAAAGAAGGTGAGGAAGAATTTTTACGCCAAGCCAAACTGTGCCGCCGTTATGGTGCGGCGATTATCGTGATGGCGTTTGATGAAAAAGGCCAAGCCGATACCTTTGCGCGCAAGATTGAAATTTGCAAACGCGCTTATGATTTATTGGTAAACGAGGTAGATTTTCCGCCTGAAGATATTATTTTCGACCCCAACATCTTCGCCATCGCCACGGGTATTGAAGAACACAACAACTACGCGGTCGATTTTATTGAAGCCACGCGCTGGATTAAACAAAACCTGCCACATGCCAAAATCTCGGGCGGTGTTTCTAATGTGAGCTTTAGCTTTAGAGGCAACGACCCTGCACGTGAGGCCATTCACACCGTGTTCTTATACCACGCCATTCAAGCTGGTATGACCATGGGCATCGTCAATGCAGGCATGATGGGTGTGTATGACGATTTAGAGCCAGAACTCAAACAGTGCGTGGAAGACGTGGTGCTCAATCGCATCACCGACCCCAACAATTTGCTTGCGCCTACTGAGCGTTTAATTGAGCTTGCTGGCACACTCAAAGCAGGCGGCAAAAAAGAAGCCGCAACGCTAGAGTGGCGCGGCACAGCAGAAAACCCAGTGCCTGTAGAAAAACGCTTAGAACACGCCATGGTGCATGGCATTACTGAGTTTATTGTTGAAGACACTGAAGAAGCCAGACAACAAATCATGGCAAAAGGCGGCCGCCCCATCAATGTGATTGAAGGCCCGCTCATGGACGGCATGAACGTGGTGGGTGATTTATTCGGGCAAGGCAAAATGTTCTTACCACAAGTGGTGAAATCCGCGCGCGTGATGAAATCTGCCGTGGCGCATTTGATTCCGTTTATTGAAGAAGAAAAACTGCTTGAAGAACAGCGCACAGGCGTGAAAGCCAAACCAAAAGGCAAAGTGGTGATAGCGACTGTTAAAGGCGATGTGCATGACATAGGCAAAAATATTGTGTCGGTGGTGCTGCAATGCAACAACTTTGAAGTGGTGAACATGGGCGTGATGGTGCCAGCGGCAGAAATTCTTGCCATGGCCAAAGCCGAAAATGCCGATATTATTGGCTTGTCAGGCCTCATTACGCCATCACTTGAAGAAATGGCCTATGTTGCCAAAGAAATGCAACGCGACCCGCATTTTCACGACGCAAAAACACCGCTGCTCATAGGCGGCGCAACCACTTCGCGCGCCCACACCGCGGTGAAAATCGCCCCTAACTATGATGGCCCTGTCATTTACGTAGCCGATGCCTCACGCTCGGTCACCGTGATGCAAAACCTGCTCACGCCAGAGACGCGCGGCGCATACTTGGCAGAGATTCAGGCCGATTATGCTAAAGCGCGTGAGCAACATGCCAACAAAAAAGGCGTGCCTTTACTTAAGCTAGAAGAGGCGCGTGCCAATAAAGCCAAACTCAGTTTCACGGGTGAAAACGCGCCCGTAAAACCTAAGTTTATCGGTCGCCGCGTGTTTAAAAATATTGATTTAAGCTTAATCGCGCAATATATCGACTGGGCACCGTTCTTTCAAACTTGGGATTTAGCAGGCTTCTACCCCGCGATTTTAAAAGACCCTGTGGTGGGCGAGGCGGCAACTAAAGTGTTTGCTGAAGGCCAAGCCATGCTCAAAAAAATCATCGATGGCCGCTGGCTCACCGCCAATGGCGTCATTGCTTTAATGCCTGCGAACACGGTGAATGATGACGACATTGAAATCTACACCGACGAAACCCGCAGCCAAGTCGCCTTCACTTACTACGGCATGCGCCAGCAAACGGTGAAACCCGTGATTGACGGCGTTGCCCGCCCCAATCAATGCTTGGCTGATTTTATTGCGCCCAAAGGTACGGATGATTATATCGGCCTATTTGCAGTGACAGGCGGCTTAGGCATGGAAAAACGCCTCGCGCAATTTGAAGCCGAGCACGATGATTACAGCAGCATTATGTTTAAATCGATTGCAGATAGACTTGCCGAAGCTTTTGCCGAATACATGCACTACCGCGTGCGTACTGATTTATGGGGCTATGCCGCAAGTGAGAACTTAAGCAATGAAGCTTTGATTAAAGAAGAATACCAAGGCATCAGACCCGCCCCTGGCTACCCCGCATGCCCAGACCATACCGTCAAAGCCGATATGTTTAAGCTTTTGCAATGCGATGAAATTGACATGCAACTGACCGATAGTTTTGCCATGAACCCAGCCGCGGCTGTTTCAGGCTTCTACTTCGCGCATCAAGAAGCTAAATACTTTAGCGTAGATAAAATTGGCACAGACCAATTAGAAGATATGGCGAAACGCCGTGGTTTAGAGAAAGCTTATTTGGAGCGTTGGCTAGCGCCGAATTTGGGCTAATTTTGTAAACTATCAGCGGATTCTTACATATTTTTGGCGCGCTTTATGCTTGTACAAATGGAGAAATCATTAGAATTGAATTAAACTCGTAGCACTTTAAATATTTTTTGAAGTCTGACGTTATTAGTGAAGTTAATTAAAAAAAGTGAAACAAACAAAGTAAAATCCGTTTTGCAAAATTTGTCGTTAAACATGGTTGAAAGCTTGTGAATCAAACTTACAAAAACATTGCATTAAAGCATGGTGTAAAAAATACGAAGCCAAATGAAAGCCTGCTTTCTTTGGCGGTGATATTTTTTGCTTTATGGGTATTGTTTGTATCGCAGTTTTCAAATAATACTGAGTTTATTGATGACGCCTCACAGCCAAGA
>CAYXGE010000048.1:0-1144 GCA_964464435.1 uncultured Methylophilaceae bacterium | reverse complement strand
ATTGGCATCTGCCTTTTGCTCAACTTAGAAACCGCTCTATTTCTTTGCATAGCATTTAAAACGTGACCTAGGTCGCTCTGCTAATAGAGTTTTATTGCTCAAAATCATTGGCGTATATGCATTAATTTTAAACATCTTGAATGGTGAGTCATCAACATGAATAGCAAATTGTATGTGGCATTAAGTTTTTTAGTCGCTTTGGTGAGTGCGTGCTCACATCCCGAACCAACAAAAGAGGAGTTACCTAAACTTGAGGTGACCTCTCCTTTAATCAAAGATACATCAATCACAAAAGAATATGTCGCGCAAATTCGTGCCTTTAAACATATTGAATTAAGGGCTCTAGAAAAAGGGTATTTACAGCAAACTTTTGTTGATGAAGGACAAAAAGTGAAAAAGGGGCAACGTATGTTCAAAATTATGCCCAATCTGTATCAAGCGGATCTACAAAAGGCACGAGCTGAGGCTGAGTTAGTGCGTATAGAGTATCAAAATACCAAAGCATTAACAGAAAAAAACATTGTTTCTAGCAATGAGCTAGCGCTGGCTAAAGCTAAATTAAACAAGGCTGAGGCAGAAATGTCTGTAGCGCAAACGCACTTAAATTTTACTGATATTAATGCGCCTTTTGACGGCATTATGGATCATTTTAATGTGCGTAACGGTAGCTTAGTAGATGAAGGCGAGTTGCTAACGACCTTATCGGACATTAGCAAAGTATGGGTATATTTTAATGTGCCAGAATCTGAGTATTTATCTTATAAGGCCAGTAAAGAAGAGCAAGCTCGGGTGAAAGTGGGATTAAGGTTGGCGAATGGTCAGGTATTTAACCAAGAAGGCAAGATTGAAACCATTGAAGCTGATTTTGACAATAAAACGGGCAATATTGAGTTTAGAGCGGTGTTTCCAAACCCAAATGAAACCCTAAGGCATGGCCAAACGGGCAATATCTTGATGGCTATCCCATTTAAAAACGCCATGATTATTCCGCAAAAAGCCACATTTGAAATTCTGGATAAAACTTATGTGTACGTTGTCACCAAAGCCAACAAAGTAGAGCAACGCTTAATCACCATTGCTGCCGAATTGCCTTACTTGTACATCGTTAAAAGTGGATTAAAAGACGATGACAAAATTTTGATTG
>CAYXGE010000047.1:9126-14665 GCA_964464435.1 uncultured Methylophilaceae bacterium | reverse complement strand
CTCATGTGCTTGGTAATACCCGCTTGCAGTGCATAGCGTTTGATTAAATACCAAAAGGCTTGGCGTGTCATGGCATCACCACGCTGCGTAACAAACATGGCATCACTCAGCCGTTTTTCCAATATACTCGGGCGCGCTTGGCTTAAGTATTGGCTTATCCAGCTAATGGCTTCTTCACCCAGCGGTACTAAGCGTGTTTTGCTACCTTTACCTGTGGCACGTACTACGCCTTCACTCAGGCTTACCTCTGTGACTTTAATGCCCACCAATTCTGATACGCGTAAGCCGCTGGCATAGAGCATTTCGAGCATAGCTTTGTCTCTTAGTCCAATGGGGTCTTGCACATTAGGGGCGTTAAGCAAGGCTTCTACTTCTTCTTCATTTAAACTTTTAGGTAAAGAGCGTGGTAACTTGGGTGAGTCTATTTGTAAACTTGGGTCTACGCTTATTTTGTTCTCACGCAAACAAAAGCGGTATAGCCTGCGTAAACTAGCAATTAATCTGCTCACGCTACGCGGTTTACTGGTAGGGAATTTATACGCTAAATAGCTTTGAATATCTGCGGCAGTAGCAGATAGCAAATCTTGTTTATGGTGCTCATGCAACCATTGCGCAAACTGGGTAAGGTCTTGCCTGTAACTATCTAAGGTGTTGCGAGAAAGGCCTTCTTCTAACCATAGACGGTCTGTAAATTCGTCTAGCAGGCTTTGGCTTTGTGGGTTCACTGCAAAGCCTTTTCATGTTGCAATAACCAGCGCTTAATGGCGATAGACTCACCATATCGCCCTCCCATAAAACCGCCCAATCCGTTTTTAGCCACCACACGATGACAAGGCACTAGCAAAGGTAATTTGTTTGCGCCACAGGCATTAGCTACCGCACGTGGCCCTGAACCAATTATCTCTGCTAGTTGTGAATAGGTACGCGTTTGGCCAACAGGGATTTGACAAATGGCCTCCCAAACACGCTGTTGAAACGGAGTACCATCTTGTTGAAGCGACAACTGAAAATTTGCATTTGCGTTTGCAAAATAACGACTCAGTTGTTCACCAACCTCATGCACACTTGCCGATTCATGGGTAGTTAAAAGGTCGGGGCGAATGGTGTGGTTGGCTGAGAGTAAATCAATGCAAAGTAATTGGCTACCCTGCATACAAATGCCAACGGCGCCAAAAGGTGCTGGAAAAATGCCTTGATAGCTAATTTTCATAGCCATAGTTTAGCGCAAATAAAAAAGCCTCAGAAAAAAATCTGAGGCTTTTTGTAAAATAAGAATGTAGTGTTAGCTTATTCTGCTGCTTCTGGCGCCATGACTTCTTTATCACGTGCTTGAAGTTTTTCTTTAATACGTGCAGATTTACCTGAACGCTCACGCAAGTAGTACAACTTAGCACGGCGTACATCACCACGACGTTTTACTTCAATAGATTCAATTAATGGTGAGTATGTTTGGAATGTACGCTCTACACCTTCGCCAGATGAGATTTTACGTACGATAAATGATGAATTAAGGCCTTTGTTACGAATGGCAATGACTACGCCTTCATAAGCCTGCACACGTTTACGTGTACCTTCAACCACGTTTACACCTACTACTACGGTGTCACCTGGTGCAAAACTAGGAATATTTTTGCCTAAACGCGCAATTTCTTCCGCTTCTAATTGTTTAATAATATCTGCCATGATGTTTCCTTTACGTTCCTTTTAATTGTAAGTTAGCTTGTTCCTGCTCTTGTTTTACTTCATCGAGCAGCCGAGCTTCCTCTTTCGTCAACGGCCTTTTGGCCAATAAATCTGGGCGTTTTTCCCAGGTAAGCTTTAGCGATTGTTTAAGTCGCCACTGCTTAATCTTTGCATGGTGACCAGATAACAACACCTCTGGTACTTTTTCCCCTGCGTATTCTTCAGGCCGCGTATAGTGCGGGTAATCTAAAAGTCCGTTAACAAACGAATCTTCTATGGCTGAATCACCATCGCCCAAACACCCCGGCAATTGCCGAATGATTGCGTCCATTAGGGTCATGGCGGGTAACTCACCACCAGACAGCACGTAATCACCAACCGAGTATTCTTCATCTACTTTGTTTTGCAGTAAACGCTCATCTACCCCTTCGTAGCGACTTGCTAACAAAATCAGGCCTTGCGTTGCCGCCAGTTGCATCACAATATCATGCGTCAACGGTTTACCACGTGGTGATAGATGAATCACCTTGCTGTTTAAACCTAAGGCTTTGTGCCTTGCACATGCAGCGTCTATTGCTTGCGCCAAAGGTTCTATCAACATCACCATGCCAGGGCCGCCACCGTAGGGTCTGTCATCCACGGTTTTATGGTTATCCGTGGTAAATTCACGCGGATTCCAAAAATGACACTGGTAAAGCTTTTGTTCAAATGCTCTTGATGTCACCCCATATTGCGTAATTGCCTCAAACATTTGAGGAAACAAGGTAATCACATCAAATTGCATGGGTCTTACCTCGTGGGTTGCCATGGTTAAAACTCTGCATCCCAATCAACCAACATGGTTTTTTTTGCTAAATCTATTTCAAGCACAGCTTGATCTGTATAGGGGATTAAACGCTCTCTATCCCCCTTGACCACCAGCACATCATTCGCGCCTGTTTCAAACAATTCCACCACTAAACCTAATGCAACACCTTGCTGGTTAGTGACTTCTAGCCCAATTAAATCAGACCAATAATATTCGCCTTCTTCAGCCTCTGGCAGTTCTGCTCTTGGCACCGCCACATGCAAACCCTTGCACTTAAGCGCGGCATCTCTATCATTGACACCTTTTAACTTAACCACCAGCACATCATTATGTACTTTTGCGGTTTCTAGGGTGTACGCTTGCCAAGGTGTTTTTCTTAACCCATCTTGGCGCCCTAGTGACCACACTGGATAATCTAACAAGCCATCCAAATACTCTGTGTGTGGTTGAATTTTTAGCCAGCCTAAAATGCCATAAGGGGCGACAACGCGCCCCATGATGACCAAATCACTCACTGCAATGGATTTCTAAAGTGTCCGTTGCGAAACGGCTTAACTTATTCAGCTGCAGGGGCTTCTGGTGCAGCTTCTGCCTCAGGAGCGGCTTCTGCTGGTGCTGCTGCGGCTTCAGCAGCGGCAGCTTCTGCAGCGGCTTTTTCTTCTTCAGCTTTTGCTTTAGCAGCAGCTTTTGCTTCTTCTTCAGCGGCTTTAGCAGCTTCTGCTAATTTAGCGGCTTCTGCAGCGGCTTTAGCTTTCACTTTTTCTTCAGCTTTTGCAGCGTCTTTTGCTTTAAGTGCTTCAATACCTTCAGCGCCTTTTGCACTTAATTTTACTAAGCGCGCTACGCTGTCTGATAATTGCGCACCATTTTTTTGCCAATGGGCTACGCGCTCTGCGTCAATACGTAAACCTTCTTGACCAAGCTTAGCAAGAGGATTGTAGAAACCTACACGCTCAATGAAGCGACCATCACGACGATTGCGTGAATCAGCCACTACTACGCTGTAAAAAGGAGTTTTTTTCGCGCCGCCGCGAGCTAAACGAATCACTACCATAATTTGTTCTCTAAATAGTTTTCACGGAAAGGCGCGGATTTTACTTTATTTTTAGGTGTCTTGGCAATAAAAATATCGTGCATAGCGCAAATAGTTTTATCAATTTAGTATTGATAATGTGTAGGGTCTGGCAACTGCGCAGCTTTAAACCCTTCTTTTCTTAATCGACAAGAATCACAAACCCCACATGCACGGCCTTGCGCATCGGCTTGGTAGCATGAAACCGTCATAGCGTAATCAACCCCTAGCTGTTGACCTTGCATCACGATTTGCGCTTTGGTCATATCAATAAGCGGCGCATGCACGGTAATTTCATGGCCTTCTACTGCAGTTTTGGTCGCCAAGTTTGCCATGGCTTGAAACGCTTTCACGTATTCACCCCTACAATCTGGGTAACCAGAGTAATCCAGCGCATTAACGCCTATAAAAATATCCTGCGCACCCAATACTTCCGCCCATGCCAAACTAAGCGATAACATGATGGTATTGCGCGCGGGAACATAAGTCACAGGAATACCCTCGCTGGCTATTTCAGGCACGGCAATGGCATTATCGGTAAGCGCAGAACCACCAAATAGCGATAAATCAAGCTGCACTGTTTTATGTTCTGCTGCTCCCAACGCTTGCGCAACACGCTGTGCCGCTTGTAATTCAGAAGAGTGGCGCTGATGATAATCTAAACTGAGGCAATAGCATTCAAAGCCTTGCGCCTTGGCAATGGCTAATACAGTGGCGGAATCTAAGCCCCCTGAAAGCAGTACTACAGCTTTTTTAATAACGGCTTTTTTCATTTACCTGCGACCTCACCCCATAATATTTTGTGTAGTTGCAGTTGCATGCGTACAGGCAGTTTGTCTTGCAAAATCCATTCTGCTAAATCTGCCGCTTGAATATCTTGATACACTGGTGAAAACAACACAGGCACTTGATTTGTTAAGCTATATTCTGCCAGTACGGTTTTAGCCCAGTCATAATCAGCACGGCTACACAACACAAATTTGACTTCATCTTTACCTTTTAGGTGTGCAATATTGGCCCATAGATTTTTGCTAGACTCGCCTGAATCTGGCGTTTTGATGTCCATAATCACAGAGACGCGCGCATCCACTGGGCTAATGTCCAGAGCACCGCTGGTTTCTAACGAAACGCTATAGCCTGCATCGCATAAGGCTTTTAGCAATACCAAACAGTTTTTTTGCGCTAAGGGCTCGCCGCCGGTTACGCACACATAGGGGGTTTGGTAGGTGGCGACTTGTTGCAAAATCTCTGCCACTGTTTGATTGCCGCCGCCAGTAAACGCGTATTCCGTATCACAATATCCGCAACGCAACGGGCAACCTGTAAGCCGCACAAATACGGTGGGCAAGCCTACACGAGATGATTCACCCTGAACCGAGTGAAATATCTCATAAATGCGTAAGGATGTTGAGTTTGCAGTCGTCATAAAAACAGTAGCCCGCTGTAAGTGCGGGCTAACTCATCATGTAAAGGTTGAATTTTACTTTAATTTTAGTTGAAGTTTGCTAAGCGTTGAAACTTTAAGGCGTTTAACGCTTATTTAGTTTTAATCGCTTCTAAAATTGACAACCGCTTTTTGGCATTAGGCGCTACCGCACTTTCTGGGTATTTGGTTAGCAATGCGCGTAACGTTTTCTTTGCCCCATCAATTTCAGACAATTGTATTTGGCTATTAGCAATATTAAACATGGCATCTGGCGCTTTAGCGGCATCTGGAAACTGCGCTAACATTTTCTCTTGGGTTGCAATCGCTGCCTTGTAGTTTTTGAGCGAGAACTGGGTAAACCCTAATACATACTGCACTTCAGCGGTACGAGCGCTATTGGGGTAAGTTTGCAAATACTTTTCATAAGCATCAAATGCTTCTTTATGTTTACCCGCTTTAGATAGCGCTTGTGCCGCTTCAAAATCATTCGCCTCATTGTTAGCTGGCTCGGTAGCTGTAGCCACAGCGCTAGGGGCAGCAGTATTATTAG
>CAYXGE010000047.1:6825-9026 GCA_964464435.1 uncultured Methylophilaceae bacterium | reverse complement strand
TCAACTTCAAGAATTTTTTTACGTGCTTCCTTGTCGTCAAACAATGCTGCGTTTGCGTTTTGCGCAAACAGTAGCAGCATTGCAGAACCAACGATGCTATGTTTTAGCATGCTTATTCACCCGCATAAACAATATCAACACGGCGATCTTGTTGCTTGCAAGTTTCATCTTTACAGGCGTTGTTGGCTTTTTCTTCACCATAGCTCACAGTTTCAATTTGCTTATCTTGCACCCCTAACAAATTGATGACTTTTTTCACCGCAACAGCACGACGTTGCCCTAAAGAAAGGTTGTACTCACGCGTACCGCTATCATCCGCGTTGCCTTGTAAAATCACATTGGCGTTAGGGTTGGCTTGCAAATACTTAGCATGCGCTTCCACTAATGGGCGATATTCTGCTTTCACTTCATCTTTATCATAGTCAAAGTAAACACTACGTTTTGAAAGAATATTGTTTGGGTCTTTGAGCGGGTTATTGCCGTTATCAGACGCCATATTTGAACTGCCATCAACCGCATCTTTATTAGCCGCTGTGGTATCAGCGCTATTATCTGTTGTGGTGTTTGTTGTGGTTTGATTCGTATTAACGCTCTTGTCCTCAACAGCAGCTTCTTTCATTGGCGTGCTACTACAAGCGGCTAATATCAATGTAAGCAAAGCACTTGCGACGAGTTGTTTATTCATGCTGTTCTCCTTAAATTGCATTTTTAAAACTATCAAATTTATTACCTTAGTTTAACACTGGTCCCCAAGCTGGCTCACGCACATCACCACCGGCATCTTTCAAACGTTGTTTGACTTGACCATCTGCAGAGACAGCGGCCAACGTACCTTTGCCACCAATATTGGTAGCATACAAAATCATACGCCCATTTGGTGCAAAGCTGGGCGATTCATCCCGATTGGTGGCACTTAATATTTGCACTTGTCCTGAGTTCAGGTCTTGCGTGGCAACCCTAAACTGACCGCCATCGCGCTTAATAAACCCAAGGTATTTGCCATCGGGCGATATTCTTGGACTTACATTATACGCACCATCAAAGGTAACACGCTGCACACTTTCACCATTCACGCCCACTTTATAAATTTGCGGTGAACCACCACGATCAGAAGTAAAGTAAATACGGCTACCATCTGGTGACCATACAGGCTCTGTATCGATACTACTACTTTTAAGCAGTTGCTTTAAGCCTGTGCCATCTGCATTAATGGTATAGAGCTGAGAGTTGGCACCGTAAGTCAATACGATGGCAAGTTTTTTACCATCTGGCGACCAGCTAGGCGCACTATTATTGCCTTTAAAATTGGCAAGCACCGTGCGTTGCCCTGACACCAGCGATTGTACAAAAATGACAGGCTTTTTCTTTTCAAAAGAAACATAGGCCAATTTATCGCCTTCTGGTGACCATGCTGGCGAAATAATCGGCTCTGAGGATGAAACAACCGTTTGCGGATTAAAACCATCGGCATCAGCAACATACAGTGAAAAGCGTTTGCCAACTTTAGAAACATAGCTAATTCGGGTAGAAAAAACGCCAGGTTGACCTGTCAGTTTTTGAAAAATAACATCGGCAATTTTATGCGCAGTCATACGTAATTGGTTGGGTGTTATATCGTAATCTTGGCCTGCCAATTGCGTTTGCTTAACCACATCTAACAATTTAAAAGACACTTTTAAGCGATTGCCAGCCGACTGTTCAATTTTGCCAATGGTCAGCGCTTGCGCTTGTAATGCTGCCCATTCTGGGTAGCGCACTTCAGCAATATCGTGCGGTTGCGATTCCATGGCTCTAGTTTCTAATACTCTAAATAAACCACTACGACGTAAATCTGCATCAATAATGCTAGTAAATGAATCTTGTTTGGGTGCCATATTGGCAGGCTGTGAAAACCCTACATTAGCGATAGGAATTTGTTGCAACGCACCGCCTGAGATTTCAATGGTAAGGTCTGCACACGCTTGATAAGAAATGAGTATAAAAAACAAAAATAATATACGTTGCATAAATCCATTCATCTTAAACATGACTTAAAGGTTAGTTTAGCACGTCATCTAAAAAGTTCACTAATCTTCATTCGGTGAAAAATCTAGTTTTAAACTTCTAAATTGTGAAAACAAATCTTTATTTTCTGGCAGGGGTAACGGTTGTGATTCAATAATGGCGCGTTCTACGGCTTCATCACAGGCCTCAACACCACT
>CAYXGE010000047.1:0-6725 GCA_964464435.1 uncultured Methylophilaceae bacterium | reverse complement strand
TCTAGTGGTTTATCTTTTGGCTTTTCTATAGGTTTTTTCTCAATCGGCTTTTCTTTTTTTAACTGAATTTCAGCCTTTGGTTCAGGTTCTGGCGCTGGCTTTGGGGTTTCTTTTGGTAGAGGCTCTGGTTCAGGTGGTAGCGGCTTGGGTGGTTCTGGCTTAATCGGCTCAGGTACCTTCTCTTGCTTTGGTAGGGCTGGCGTTGGTATTGCATCCCAAAGTTCAACATCACTAATAGCAATAGGCTGTGGCGTATTTAGACTAAATGACAATAATAAAACCAATAACAATACCCCGTGCACCGCAAGAGAAAGCATGCCTGCTCGCATGGCAACGCTGTTTTCATGTTCTCTGTATAGGTGGTTCATCATAGCAGTGTTTAATTGCTAGCTGGTTTAAGCAACAAGCCCACTTTCTCAACTTTATTTTGTTTGAGTAAATCCATGACCATCATCACATCGTCGTACTTCACTTGTTTGTCTGCAGCTATGACCACAGCACGCTCTTTGTTTTCTTCAAGCTGCTCACGCACTTGACCTAGTAACACATCACGCGACAGTTTCTTGCCTTCCATCTCAACATTACCATCTTTTTTAACGGTAAGTACAATTGGCGCGAGTGGTTGTTTAAGTGCTTGCCCCACTTGCGGCAACTCGACTACACCTGGGTTAGTCAAGGGCGCGGTGACCATAAAAATGACCAATAGCACCAACATCACGTCGATGTATGGCACAACGTTAATTTGGTTCATCATGCGGCGTTTACGGGTGCTGGCCATATTATGACTTTCTTTGAAGGATATTGGTAAACTCCTCCATAAAACTCTCATAACGCACTGCCAAACGGTCTACGCTCGAAGCAAAACGGTTATACGCCACCACCGCAGGAATTGCCGCAAACAAGCCTATCGCGGTTGCAATGAGTGCCTCTGCAATACCAGGAGCCACTTGCGACAGGGTGGCTTGCGCCGCTTGAGACAAGCCCATAAACGCATGCATAATGCCCCACACAGTACCAAGCAAGCCAATATAAGGGCTTACTGAGCCAACGGAGGCTAAAAAAGGCAAGTGGGCATCTAAGTTATCCATTTCACGGTTATACGCTGCTTTCATCGCACGACGTGAGCCTTCAGTAATATCGCTAGTTTCTTGTCCACCTTGGCGTTTTAGGCGGGCAAATTCTTTAAAGCCTGCTTCGAACAAACTTGCCATCCCTTGTGGCTGACGCTTGCCCGAGGTCACCGCCTCATACAATTGAGTTAAGTCAGTGTTGCGCCAAAAATCATCTTCAAACTTTGCCGCCTCTGTCTCTGCACGACTTAAGGTTGCCACTTTCATAAAAATGCGCCACCACGAAACCAATGAAGTGATTAACAAAATCAACATGACAAATTGCACTGGCAAACTCGCATTTAAAATCAGACTTAATAGCGATAAATTTTGATTAACTTCCATGAACGCTCCGAATCATTACTTGGTGTGTTGCAATAAAACTTCTTTGATTGCAGTTGGAATACTAACAGGTTTAAATTTTACTGCATCTATACAAACCACATGCACTTTGGCTGCAATAAGATGTTCTTCATTACGCCATATGCTTTGTTCAAAACGCAATAAACTGCGCCCAATGTCTATTAATTGTGTATCGATTAACAGTTGTTGATTAAACCGCGCTGGTTTTTTAAAGTCTATGCTCATATGATGCACTACAAACACAATGCCTAGTTGTTCTCGCAATACATCTTGTTCAAAACCCAAGCTGCGTAAGGCTTCTGTGCGTGCACGCTCCATAAAGTTAAGGTATTGGCTGTGATAAACCACGCCTCCCGCATCAGTATCTTCGTAGTAAACTCTTAACGGCAATTTAAACATCTGCATCCTAAATTAAGATGTTATTACGCTTCAAACAAATTAGCACTACTTAAGTTTGCAGGGACTTTTAAACCGAAATGTTGATACGCCAAACTGGTGGCCACGCGCCCGCGCGGGGTGCGCATTAAATAGCCTTGTTGAATTAAATACGGCTCTAATACGTCTTCAATGGTATCGCGTTCTTCACCAATAGCGGCGGCTAAATTATCCAAACCAACTGGTCCACCACCGAACTTTTCAAGCACCGCTTGTAGTAGTTTTCTGTCCATCACATCAAAGCCGAGTTTATCAACATCGAGCATTTTTAAGGCGGCATCGGCAATGTCAGAAGTAACCATGCCATCAGATTTAACTTGCGCGTAATCACGCACACGACGCAGCAAGCGGTTAGCAATTCGTGGTGTGCCGCGCGAGCGTTTGGCGATTTCTTGTGCGCCTGCATCTTGCATATCCACATTTAATAAGCTGGCAGAGCGATGCACAATGCGCGCAAGTTCATCATTAGTATAAAACTCTAAGCGCGCCACAATGCCAAAACGGTCACGCAATGGGTTAGTGAGCATGCCTGCGCGTGTGGTAGCACCGACTAGGGTAAACGGTGGTAAATCCAAACGCACGCTGCGCGCGGCTGGGCCTTCACCTATCATAATATCCAAATGATAATCTTCCATGGCCGGATAGAGTATTTCTTCTACTACTGGGCTTAGGCGGTGAATTTCATCAATAAACAAGACATCGTTGGGCTCAAGATTGGTGAGCAAAGCCGCGAGGTCGCCCGCACGTTCTAATACAGGGCCTGAGGTTTGGCGCATATTTACGCCCATTTCACGGGCGATAATGTGAGCCAAAGTCGTTTTACCTAAGCCAGGTGGGCCAAATAGCAACACATGGTCTAGCGCCTCTGAGCGTCCGCGCGCGGCATCAATAAATATTTCTAACTGCCCACGCGCTTTTTCTTGCCCCACATATTCATCTAATACTTTGGGGCGTAAAGCACGCTCTAAAGCCTCTTCTTGCGGGCTTTCAGCGGCTGGGGCAATTAAACGGTCGGTTTCAATCATGGTTGCTTCGACTTAGGCAATAAATAAAGACTTAAGCAAGAAACTTGGCTTTTAACTTACGCCAAAATCTTCGAATTAAAATTAACAGCGGAATACCAATAATGAGCCAAGGAATACTGGTGGCTAAAAATGAAATAATAGCCCCCACGCTTTCCATCATCATGCGACCAGCGTTATCCCATGCTTTAGCCACTGGTGCAAAAAAGCCCGTTTCTGTGATACTTTGTTTTGCCTGAAAATCAATATTCACCGCCACCAGCTCTGTTTCTTGCGCTAAGGCTTTGCGCACATTTTGAATGGTATCTAACTGTGATTGCGTATTAGCAAGCTCGCGCTCCACTTCAATAATATCTTTAAGACTGCCCGTGCGCTTGGCTAACATTTCACGCAAGCGATCACGCAGTTCAGTGAGGTTTTTAATGCGTGCTTCTGCATCAATCACAGCATCCGTTTTATCCTCACTATCGCGATGATGTTGTAGTAAATCTGCGCTTTTTGCTAAACCGTCTAAAAATACCTGTAGAGAACGTGGCGGAACACGCACTGATAAGCTGGCTGATGGCGGACCATATTGGGTTTGTCTATTGATATTGGCACTTAAAATTTGACATTTCAGCGTTTCACAACGGGCGACTGTGGCATCAAACACAGTTTGTAATTGCGCACTCTCTGTTTCAACTACTAAATGATGGCGCATTGCAATATACCGTTGCGGCGCCTGTTCTATAGGCTCTGTGACCTCGGTCAACGATTGCTCAGCCGCGCCACCGACGCGGCTTTCATCCATATTTACTGCTTTGCTCGCCATTGGTGCTGGCGCAGCGGCAACACTTGCATCCGCATAAGTATCATTCGCAGGCTTTTGACCACAAGCACTTAACACTAGCAATACCAACAAAGCAATGTAGCGCATCATGACAAGCTCCTTATTTTGAAAGCATTTTTAATGCTTGTTTAATACCGTCTGAAACACTGACATCAGCTGACAATTGTTTCACGGTTAGCATGGCTTCTTTTTCATTGTAACCTAAAGACACTAAGGCATTAAGAATGTCCCCAGTGTTAGATTTAGGCCGTACTGCATTGTTAGCCGTAACTCCTTCAATTGAAAACTTGTCTTTAAGCTCTAACAATAAACGCTCTGCGGTTTTTTTACCAATACCCGGCACACGTGTGAGCATGCCCGCTTCTTGCATGGAGACTGCTTGCGCTAGATCATCTACCGATAAGCCACTTAAGATAGAAAGTGCAGATTTTGCGCCTATGCCGTTGACTTTTAGCAACTGCCTAAATGTTAAGCGTTCTTGCTCTGAACCAAATCCATACAGTAGTTGCGCATCTTCACGTACGATCATTTGTGTTAGTAGCAATACTTTTTCACCAACGGCAGGTAGATTGTAAAAAGTACTCATGGGCACTTCACACTCATAACCCACGCCGTTGCAGTCAATCACTACTTGTGGCGGGGATTTTTCAACCAAGATGCCGTTTAAGCGTGAAATCATCTAATTAACTTTTCTCAAATCAATGTAAAAAGAAACAAATTTTTAAAATCATTATATCTAAACGAGGCAAGGCGCGTTTTCAATTTTATGAATGCGCATACGAAATGGTATGTAATTGAATAAAATTGAAATCGCAACACCGCATCGTAACGATAGAATGATTTTAAATTAGTCTTCCACCCTTTACTCTAAACCCTGCGGTAGCTAATTTTCCTAAGCCTTGCCCACCATGGGCATGGCAAATTGCACAAGCCAAGGCATCAGCTGAATCTGGGCTAGGAGCAGCAGGTAACTTGAGCAAGCGTTTGACCATTTCTTGCACCTGCTCTTTTTGCGCATGCCCATTGCCCACCACCGATTGCTTTACTTGAAGCGCGGTATATTCTGCCACAATTAAATGACGAATGACGGCGGCACTAATAGCCGCACCGCGCGCTTGCCCTAAGAGCAAGGTTGATTGCGGGTTTACATTGACAAATACTTTTTCAACCGCCACTTGGCTGGGCTGATAAGTATCGATAACCTCAAACAAGCCCTCTAAAATCACCTTTAAACGGGCAGGCAATTCCTCGCGGTCGTCTTCGCCTTCAATTGGATTTTTCTTAGCACTCGCGGTTTTAATCACACCACTGGTGATATAACTCAATTTATTATCAATAGACTCAATGACCCCAAAGCCTGTGACGCGTAAGCCAGGGTCAATGCCGAGAATTCTTAAAGTCGGCATTTAAGTAATGACTTCTTCAATGAAAATTAAAACCTTTAGATGAGACAAGGCGTAAACAAAAAATTGCGACGTGGCATATGGGTGATATGTAAGGAGCAAATTTTTTGTTTTGCAACGCAGTATCATGACAAGGTTTTAGTTTTCTTCAATAACAGCAGAAGTATACACATCCTGCACATCATCCAAGTCTTCTAACATATCTAAGATTTTCTGCATTTTAATCGCATCATCGCCGCTAAACACTACTTCATTCAGCGGTTTCATGGTGACTTGCGCCATTGCAGCTTTAAGCCCCGCTGCCTCTAAGGCCTCTTTTACAGCCACAAAGTCATTCGGCTCACAAATCACTTCAATACTACCGTCATCATCAGTAATGATGTCTTCAGCACCAGCTTCTAATGCGATTTCCATCACAGTGTCTTCCGACACGCCTGGTTCAAATACAAGTTGTCCGCAATGCTTAAACATAAACGCCACGCTACCATCGGTGCCCAAGTTGCCACCATGCTTAGTAAGCGCATGACGAACATCCATCACCGCGCGTTGGCGGTTGTCTGTAAGACAATCGATAATAATGGCAGCACCATTAATGCCATAGCCTTCGTAGCGAATTTCTTCGTAGCTCACGCCTTCTAATTCACCCGTACCTTTTTTAATAGCGCGGGTAATGTTATCAGACGGCATATTTTCTTCTTTAGCGGCTGCCACAGCTGCACGCAAGCGTGGGTTCATAGCGGTATCACCACCACCCAAACGCGCTGCTACGGTAATTTCTTTAATGAGTTTGGTAAAAATTTTGCCGCGTTTAGCGTCTTGACGGCCTTTGCGATGTTGAATATTGGCCCATTTACTGTGTCCTGCCATACTTTCTTCCTCAAGATGTTTTGCTATTAGTGCATTTTATCATAGGCATTTATTGCGCGCTTTACTCCTGCCCTTGCGCAGGGTCAATTGGCTGATGCTTGCGCATGGTAATGATAGAAATGACAACTAAGGCAAAGGCAATGCAACACATACCTATTAATTCATAATGATTTGGTACTTCATTGAGTTGTATCCACGCCGCTATCACACCAATGACAGGGGCGAGCATAGAGGTCATACTGGCCACTCCTGCTGGCAGACGTTGTAGTGCATATAACCACAACAACCATGCCAATGCACCACTTAAAAACACGTTAAAAAGCACAGCAAACATTAAATAGCTCGTCCACTGCATGGCTGGCGCAGGGACCATCAATGCCAGCAATACCATAGGAATAGAGCCCAGCAGCATGGGCCATGCAGTGAGGTTGAGTAAATCTAGGTGCGGACTTTTTTGATGCAATTTTTTTGAAATAATCGCCGACAGTGCCCAAGAAATACCTGAACATACAGCTAGGAACATACTAAAACCATCGGCTTTGATATGCAGTGGGTCAAATATCAAGACCATTCCAAATACTGCCGCAACTACAGCTAGCCACTGCCAGCCTTGCACTTTTTCACCAAGCATAGGCCAAGCCAACAACATCACCCAAAACGGCATGGTATAAGTAAGCACAGCTGTTTTACCTGCCCC
>CAYXGE010000046.1:0-14762 GCA_964464435.1 uncultured Methylophilaceae bacterium | reverse complement strand
TTGACAGAGTTGAAAAAGTCGATCGAGTTGAGAAAGTTGAAAAGGTTGATAAAGTAGAACGCGTAGACAGAGTTGAAACACCAAGATCTTCTGACCGAACTACAGTGGATGATAGAGGTGGTAGCGGTAAAGGTAGAAACAAGTAATTAAATAAGAACTAAGCACTATTTTTAAGGGAGCATCATGCGTACATCATGGATTGTCAGTTTATTTTGTCTAGCTGTTAGCCAACAAGGTTACGCGCTTGATGGTCGCTTTTCTGCCACCATGGGTGTTGATTATTCAACCGGAGATTATGGCGCATCGTTAGATACGGATGTTTGGGCTTTTCCACTGAGTATTAAATACAAAACGGATAATTGGAATTTACGTATTTCAACCGCCTATTTGCGTGTCACTAGCCCAACCTTTGTGACACCAGAAGGTGACTTTATCGGCGCAAATGGGTCATTTAAAAGACGGACCGAAGAAGGCAATGGTGACATCAACATTGCTGGCACTTATACAATGCTAGATGATAGAGATTATTTAGTTGGTCTAGACCTAACTGCTAGAGTTAAAATTCCTACGGCTGATGAAGACAAATTTCTAGGTACAGGTAAAACTGATGTTGGTTTAAATGTGGAGTTCTTTAAATCGATTAATAATTGGTCACCTTATTGGAATATTGGCTATAAGTGGCGTGGAGACCCAAGTGGCTTTAATCTAAAAAATATTTGGTCTAGCTCTATAGGCACTGATTATCGATTTAATAGTGATATCAGTGCTGGCTTTAGCTATGATTGGCAACAGAAAACCACCGTTTTTGCACAGAACGCTCAAGAAACTTCTGCTTATATTAACTACTACTTAAATGATACTAATAAAATTAATTTCTATGCATTGACTGGTTACAGCGACGGCAGCCCTAATTGGGGCTCTGGTTTAATGCTTATTCATTACTTTTAAAAGCTTATTCCCCCCCTTAACGCATGTTTCAGTGGATCATGCGTTTTTTTACGTCTAACCAATGCGATGGGCGCATGGCTAACCCTAAACTTTGAGTACTTTGCCATCCATTAAATAGCCACATACCCTCATCATTAAATCCATAAACAGGCGTGAGGTCTGAGCGTTGGCTCACAGGTAATACTGTAGCGTTGATATTATCCAACACCCAAGGCACGGCACTTTCGTGCTCAAAATAAAGTAATACCATATGGCTTTGGAAACCGCTCCTGCCCTGTCCTGCCGCTGGCGCTAAGCGATATTGCTGTATGCTGAAATTATTATTTCCAATCTGCACGTAAGCAAGCTTCAAGCGTTGCGGAGCCAATCCTAGCTTAACTAAGCTGATGTATTTAGCAACAGCGTAATCCTCGCAATCACCTGCATTTTTAGCCAATAACTCGTCAGGACTTGCCCAATAGTCTTGCCTACCCCAAGTTTGGTAATCACTTTGAAACGGAATTGCATTAAAAAATTGATTAATCGCATTGAGTTGTGCAAACCATGATAAAGGCTTTATTTGCTGCATCAAATGTTGCCAATTTTTTTCGCTTTTTGACCGACCTGTTTCAATCTCTTCCGCCATCAGCATGGACGGGCTTAGCAACCACAGAAACACAAGCAAATGGCAAACGCTTGAAGTTAAATTTCGCCTAAGTAAACACATGACGCATACACAAATAAAGCACATGTATGTGTATCGGCAAAATTTTTAATAAATTGAGCGCTAAAGTGGCTAAGCTAAAAGTGTGATGAAGTGCTTAATGGGCACAAAAAGTATCCAATAAGAATTAAGATTTCAGAGGTGTTATGCGCCCTTGCCCGAAAGAATAATTTTTTCAGCAAGAATTAAATCATGTGGCTTAGCCAGCAGTACGATGACATCACCTTCTTTAAACACAAAGTTAGGGTCAGGTTCTACAGGATTTTCATCCCGTCTAATAGCTGCTACCTCAACTTGAATGTCACCAAAATGCATGTCACGTAATGCTTTATCTACGCAAAACGCAAAGCCATTAATGGGCACTGAATGCAAACGTGGCATTGATTTTTCCACCGCTTCATCCGCATCTGAAATGCCATGAAAAAAGCCCTTAAACATTTTGTACTGTTGTTCTCTAAATATACGAATACGCTTAACCACACGATTTAGGGGCACTCCCAATAATACTAAGGCATGTGAGGCCAGCATTAAGCTGCCTTCTAGCGCCTCGGGCACCACCTCTGCCGCGCCAGCATCGCGCAATTTTTCCATATTAGTATCATCTACCGTGCGCACAATCACCGGTAGATTAGGGAAAAAGTCATGCACTAAATGTAAGATTTTAATAGCTGACGCTTGGTCAACATAACTAATCACCATTGCTTTGGCACGCGCAGCGCCCGCCGCTTCCAACACCAAACGACGGCCAGCATCTCCATACATTACAGTTTCACCTGCCGCCGCCGCCTCTTGCACACGGTTTGGGTCTATATCTAAGGCAATATAAGGGATTTGTTCTTCACGTAAAAATCTGCCTAGATATTGCCCACTACGCCCATATCCGCAAATAATCACATGGCCATCATGGTGCATTGCCACTTGCTGTAGCTGTGCCACTTTTGCATCATGGTTGCGGGTATAACTTTTAGATAAATAGCGCGCTAAGCGCCCGTTGTATTGAATTATGAATGGCGCTAACATCATTGACAATAATGAAGCAGCTAGCACGGTTTGCAAATTGGCATCGCTAATGAGTTTTTGTTGCATACCTAGTGCCAAAATCACAAAACCAAACTCCCCTGCTTGCGCCAATATCACGGCTGCCCTTATGGCTACACCAGCTTCATATTTAAATGCTCTGCTGAGCAAGCCCACCACTAAGGCTTTGACTAAAATAATGCCCAACAACACCAACATGACATTACCAAAGTGCTCAAACATCACGCGCACATTCAGCAACATGCCTACTGTTATAAAAAATAACCCTAATAAAATATCTCTAAAGGCAGCAATGTCTGACTCCACTTGATAGCGATATTTGGTTTCAGAAATTAGCATGCCAGCAACAAACGCACCTAAGGCATATGAAAGTCCAGCCAAATGTGTGGCATAACTTAACAGCAAAGTCACCATCAGCACATTCATGATAAACAGTTCTCTTGAGCGCTTTCTGGCCACCATGCCAAACCAAGGGGTCATAAGAGATTTGCCAAAAAATAAAATAATGCTTAATACAACTGCCGCTTTAAGAAAGGAAATACCCAGCGCTGTCATTAGCATATCGGGGGGTGAGTTTAATGCAGGAATCAGCACCAATATTGGCACCACCGCGATGTCTTGAAATAACAAGATAGCAATTGCCAAACGCCCATGTCTTGAGTTGAGATCTACGCGTTCGGCTAAAATTTTGCTCACAATTGCCGTGGATGACATCACCAGCGCAGCGCCAATAATAAAGGCTTCTTTGGCAACAATACCTAAACTCGTGCAAATAGCCATGACGATTGCCAACGAGATAGCAACCTGCAAACCACCTAGGCCAAATATCTTTTGCCGCATGGCATAGAGTTGCGGCAAGCTAAACTCCAAACCAATACTAAACATTAAAAAAACAATACCAAACTCAGCTAAATTACGGCTACTTTCAAGATCTGGCAATACAGCAATGGCGTGCGGCCCAAGTAACAAGCCGACCATAAAATAGGCCAACATAGAAGGTAAATTAAATACACGAAATAAAGCGACCAGCACTACTGAGCTGGTTAACATGACTAAAATAATGGCTAAGGTATCGTGCATTTTTGCTTTTGGTTATTCTGATTATTAAGTTAGAACGAACGTATTTTAAAAACAATTTTGGGTTGAGGTCATGATATAAATCATACATGAGATAACAACATAAGCCTATGTAAGCTAGTTTACCCAATCCACATTTTAGGCAAAAAATATGCCTAAGTAATCAAATAATGAATAATATTTACTTTTAATATCACTTTTTGCCTTTATTCATGGCGCAAACCCTTTTATACTAAGCTTATGAATGCACCAAAAATAGACATTAAACATCAAACTTTGCACAATACTCAGAATGATGCTGTTGAATTAGCAAAACAAGTACTGCAAATTGAGGCGAGCGAAATTCAGGCATTAGCCAATAGGCTAAACCAAGACTTTACTAAGGCTGTGCAGTTAATTCTGCATTGCCAAGGGCGCGTGGTGGTGAGTGGTATGGGTAAATCTGGGCATATTGCGCGTAAAATCGCTGCTACGCTTTCTAGCACAGGGTCACCTGCATTTTTTATGCACCCCGCTGAAGCCAGCCACGGTGATTTAGGCATGATCACTGGCAATGATGTCTTAATCGCGCTATCGCACTCGGGCGAAAATGAAGAGCTAATTCAAATTTTGCCTCATTTAAAACGCTTAGGTACTAAGGTCATTAGCTTAACAGGCAACATCAACTCCACGCTTGCACAACGCTCAGATGTGCATTTAGATGCGCATGTTTCACAAGAGGCATGTTCACTCGGTTTAGCACCGACAGCAAGTACTACCGTAGCACTTGCATTAGGCGATGCTTTAGCAGTAGCCACTCTTGACCAGCGTGGCTTTTCTGCAGAAGATTTTGCACGCTCACACCCTGGCGGCAGCTTGGGTCGTAAATTATTAGTACGCGTTGAAGATGTCATGCACAGTGGCAAGCGCGTGCCAAAAGTAATGATTGGCGCCACGCTCAAAGAAGCCCTGATTGAGATTACTTCAAAAAAACTTGGTATGACGGCGATTGTTGATAGCAACAATCAACCTGTTGGTGTTTTTACCGATGGTGACTTGCGGCGAACTCTTGAAAAAGGCTTAGATATTAGTCAAACCTTAATTGCAGATGTCATGCATGGTAACCCTAAAACCATAGCACAAGATAGACTTGCCACAGAAGCAGTTAAACACATGGAAAACCACAAAATCAATGGGCTGCTTGTCATTAACGCACAAAGCCAATTGGTCGGCGCTCTTAATATGCTCGACTTGTTGATTGCAAAGGTTGTATAGTGAACTCACTGAATAATTTAACGATTGAAGAACGCGCCAAGCGCATTAAAGTCATGGTGTTTGACGTGGATGGCGTTATGACTAATGGTGGCTTAGGGCTAGGTGATGATGGTCAGGAATACAAATTTTTCCATTCGCATGATGGCTTGGGTTTAAAGCTGATTAGAAAAACTGGTATTCGTATTGCAATTGTGACTGGCAGAACCTCTGACTTGGTACTTAAACGCGCTGAAAACATTAAAGCAGAGCATGTGCATCAAGGCGTTGAGGACAAACTGTTGGCGTTTGAAGAAATCGTCAAAGCCATGAATGTCAATATGGATGAATGCGTCTTTATGGGCGATGATGTGATTGATATTCCGCCCATGCGTCGTTGTGCACTAGGAGTCACAGTGCCGCACGCCATGCCTCTGGTAAAACAATATGCAGACTACATCACCAGCAAAGAAGCAGGGCATGGTGCTATAAGAGAAGTATGTGAACTCATTATGAGAGCGCAAGGCACATTTGACGCACAAATGGCGCCGTTTTTAAGATAATGAATCGCTCAACTTGGCTATTTCCTACTATTTTATTGGGCTTATTAGCGCTCATTACGGTATGGATAGATAAAGCTGTGCAAGCGCCTTTGAAAAAAATTGATGGTAGTCAACGACATGATGCTGATTATTATTTGAACAACTTTGTTTCAACTAAAACGGATATTAATGGCAATTTACGTTACAAACTGGCGGCAGCATCCATGGTGCATTTTCCTGATGACGATACCACACAACTTACGCGACCACGCTTTACCCGTTTCACGCAAGACAAACCATATAGCCAAATTGAAGGTCAGCGTGGCTTTGTGTCAAAAAATGGTGAGATAATTGACATGATAGACAATGTAAAAGTGGTGAGACAAGCGTTTAATGGGCGAGGTGAAATGGTGTTGCTCACGCAACAATTAAACATCGATACCAAAAATGAAATCGCCAATACTGCTTTGCCTGTCAAAATTACACAAGCCCCTAAAACAGTGATTTATGCCACGGGTATGCGCTATGATAAAAAAAATAATACCTTTACCTTGCTACACAAAGTACGTGCGCATTATGAAAGCCCTAATCTGCCAAACACCGCAAAAAAATCTAAGCAAAATAACACATTAAGTGGGTTAACCTTGGCACAAAAAATTAATATGCCCGCTGACTTTATTTCGCCAAAGGTCACGCCAATAATAGAAAAAGCGCCCAAGGCAAAACTCAATTTATCTAAAGAAGTAACTAGCAATGTGCAGTAAATGGAGAACACATGACAAAAACCTGCTTAATTAAACTATTGCCGTTGGCATTCATGTGTTTTACTCACCATGTGCTTGCAGAAAAAGCCGATAGAGAGAAACCGATTGAATTAGAGGCAGATACGGTGCAAGTGGATGATGCTAAAAAAACCAGCATCTATACTGGCAATGTTGTACTTACGCAAGGCACGCTAGTTATTCATGCAGATAAATTGACCGTGCGCGAGGATAAAGATGGGTTTCAGCATAGCACTTCGCTTGGTAACCCCACCACGTTTAAGCAAAAACGCGATGGTAAAAATGAATTTATGCAAGGTAGTGCCCAACGTATTGAATATGATGGGCGTATGGATAAAGTAGAGCTATACACTAAAGCCTGGGTAAAACGTGGCGAAGATATTGTACATGGTGACTACATTATGTATGACGCAAATGCAGAATATGCACAAGTGTTAGGCGGCGGACAGCAAGCGGCCACACCTGCAACGCCAACGGGTCGTGTACGCGCAATTATTCAGCCAAAAAATAAAAATGCACCAGCGCCATCGGTAGCGCCAACCAAATAAAAAAGCATCGTACTATGAGCCATCTAAACGTTGAAAATTTGCGCAAGAAATATAAAGCACGTACCGTAGTGCATGATGTCTCTTTACATATTCAAAGTGGCGAAGTGGTTGGTTTGCTTGGCCCTAATGGCGCAGGCAAAACTACTAGCTTTTATATGATGGTGGGGCTGGTACCACTAGATGGTGGCCGCATATTACTTGATGGACATGATATGACGCACATGCCGATTCACCAACGCGCCAAGCTTGGTTTATCTTATTTGCCGCAAGAGCCGTCAATATTTAGAAAAATGACAGTTGCCGATAATATTTTGGCTATTTTAGAATTAAAAAACAGCCATACCGGATTAACGGGTGATCAGCTAGATGAAAAAAATGAAGAAGAATTAGAGGCACTTTTGCATGAACTGCATATTACGCATATCCGTGACAATATGGCAGTGAGTTTATCTGGCGGTGAGCGCAGACGTGTTGAAATTGCGCGTTGTTTAGCCACCAGTCCACGTTTTATTTTATTAGATGAACCATTTGCTGGCATTGACCCGATTGCCGTGCTAGATATTCAAAAAATCATTCGCTTTTTAACTGAGCGTGATATTGGCGTGCTGATTACCGACCATAACGTGCGCGAAACTTTAGGCATTTGTGATAGAGCTTACATCGTTAATGAAGGACGCATATTTGCCGCTGGCGACCCGCATGAAATTGTGCAAAATGAAAATGTTAAAGAAGTGTATTTAGGTAAGGATTTCCGTCTTTAAGACAACGCATTATGAAACAAGGCTTACAACTCAGATTCTCTCAAAACCTTGCGCTTACCCCGCAATTGCAGCAGTCTATTCGCTTATTACAACTCTCTTCGCAAGAGTTGAATCAAGAAATTGAAGCCATTTTAGAAGCTAACCCATTACTTGAAAAAGTAGAAAACCATGCCGATGGCTCAGAAGTTGAAAGCTATTCAAGCCCAATTGATAGTGCTTCAACTTCAAGTGTAGAAACTGAAACTAGCAAAACTGAAGAAGCCCCAGTTCAAGAAAACTTTGCTGATGACTTACTGGATTTTTCAGGTAGTAACCGCTGGGATGAAAACGCAGGCAGTGATGATGACAACGATTACTCATTTCAAGAGTCTGCCAGTATTACCTTACGCGAGTATCTGCTTGAGCAAATCAGCCTATTGCCGCTATCTGAGCGTGATTTAACCCTCACGCGCTTTTTAATTGATGCGATTAACGAAGATGGTTACATCGAGCAACCACTAGAAGAATTGGCAGAAATGTTAGAAGCTGATGAAGAGGTGGATATACTAGAACTTCAAACTGCGCTCAAACACATTCAACATCTTGACCCAGCAGGTGTGGGTGCAACCAGCCTAGCTGATTGCTTATGTTTACAACTGCGTGCCATGCCAGAAGAAACGCCTCATCTGGGCGTTGCTATTGCGTTGGCGATGAATCATTTACCTTTATTAGCTGCCCGCGACTTTAACAAACTTAAAAAAATACTTTCTTGCAATGAAGAAGCACTCAAAGCTGCACAAATACTAATTAAACAGTTGAATCCACGTCCTGGTAGTGATTTTTCAAAAATCACTTCTGACCATTACATTCAACATGAAGTGATTGTCAAAAAAGTAAAAGGCATTTGGCTGGCTAGTTTGAATGAAGAAATTATGCCTAAGTTAAGAATTAATCAGGTCTATGCCAATATATTAAAGCGCAATCGAGAAAGCTCTGGCCAGTATTTAATGAGCCAAATGCAAGAAGCGAAATGGATGATTAAAAATATTCAGCAACGCTTTACTACCATACTGCGGGTTTCACAAGCGATTGTAGATAGACAACGTAACTTCTTTGAACACGGCGAGATTGCCATGCGCCCACTCGTATTGCGTGAAATTGCAGATGAGTTGGAACTGCATGAATCTACCATTTCTCGCGTTACAACGCGAAAATTTATGCTGACACCACGCGGTGTTTACGAGCTAAAATACTTTTTCGGCAGTCATGTCGCAACAGAGTCTGGTGGTGAGTGTTCGGCAACGGCTATTCGCGCACTAATTAAGCAAATGGTGGCTGAAGAAAACCCAAAGAAACCACTTTCTGATAATCAAATTACAGACATTTTAGGAAAGCAAGGCATAGTAGTCGCTAGGCGTACTATCGCAAAATATCGGGAGTCGTTACAAATCGCCCCAGCTAGTCAGCGTAAATCGTTATAAATGTTGATTGATTTTTTGTTCGTTAACCACTAAAAGGAGACATATCATGAATTTGCAACTTACAGGACACCATTTAGAGGTTACGCCAGCCCTGCGTGACTACATTGAAAGTAAGCTCGCACGCATGAAAAACCATTTTGATCACGTCATTGACATTAAAGTGACATTGCGTGTTGAAAAACTAGTGCAAAAGGTTGAAGCTACCTTGCATGTACCAGGCAATGATTTGCATGCAGAATGTGCAGATGAAAATATGTATAGCGCAATTGACATGTTGGCCGACAAACTTGACCGTCAAGTGCTGAAATACAAAGAAAAACATGGCGATCATCATAAATCAAATGGTGCAGTTAAACACCAAATGGTTGCTGACGAGTAATCTCAAGCATGGCTGCTATTAGCGTTAGCCAGTTATTTCAAGACACTCGCCGTAACCTTAAGCTTAACTGGGTTGGTGGGCTTGACGGTGGTAATAATGTGCTTAGCAGCGACACGGTAAGCAAGCCTTCGCTTGCACTCATTGGGCATTTAAATTTTGTACATCCCAACCGCGTGCAAGTGCTTGGCTGTGCTGAAATGGATTATCTACATGGCCTCAAAAATATTGAGCTTGTTCAGGCTATTAACAATCTTTTTTCAACGGATTTAGCCGCTATTATTGTAGCTAACGGTGAAAATGTTCCATCCGTATTACTAGACCATGCCAATCTAAAATCTACCCCACTATTTACCTCACCAATGGTCAGCCCAGAACTGATGGGGATTTTGAGTCATTACCTGTCTCAAGCCGTCGCTGAGTCTATAAGCTTTCATGGTGTATTTATGGAAGTACAAGGGTTTGGGGTATTGATCAAAGGTGACCCTGCCATTGGTAAAAGTGAATTAGCGCTAGAGCTGATTTCGCGTGGTCACCGTTTGGTGGCAGATGATATTGTCGATTTTTATAAAGTCACCCCATCTAAACTTGAGGGCCGATGCCCTGCCTTGTTGCTCGATTTTCTTGAAGTGCGTGGTTTAGGCATTTTAAATATACGTGAGCTTTTTGGTGACAATGCGGTTAAACCAACCAAACCTTTAGATTTAATTATTGAGCTTGAAATGGCCGATAAAATGGCACCATTGCTGCTTGATAGACTCAAAATTCAAAGTCTACATGAAGTCATCTTAGACGTTAAAATTCCTAAAATGCAGATTCCCGTTGCGGCAGGCCGCAACCTAGCAGTGCTAGTTGAAGTCGCTTTACGCAATCATATGCTACAAATGCGCGGCATTAACGGCACTAAACAGTTCATGCAACGGCAAAACCGTGAAATGAAGAAAAACATGCAAAGCTAAGCATTGATGAAACTCATTATTGTGACAGGCCTTTCAGGCTCAGGCAAAAGTGTGGTACTCAAGGTACTTGAGGATAACAGCTATTATTGCGTTGATAATTTACCCGCAACCTTACTGCCACAAATTGCGCAAGATTTAGCCAATGCAGGCCAATCACGCGTCGCCATTAGTATGGATACCCGAAGCACTGCGCTTGAAACATTGCCTGCCAATATTGCATTACTGCAATCACAAGGTATCGATTTGCAGATTTTGTTTCTCGATTCCAACCAAGAAACCTTGGTCAAGCGGTTTAGCGAAACACGACGCAAACACCCCTTGAGTGATGGCAATATGACGCTGTCAGAAGCCATTGATAAAGAGCGTCAGTTATTAAGCCAACTCTCAGATTTAGGGCATCATATTGATACCAGCCAATTAAGTGCTAATCATTTGCGTGCATGGGTGCGTGACTTTTTTGCACAAGACCACGCTGGCCTTACGCTACTATTTACCTCTTTTGGCTTTAAACATGGCTTGCCTTTAGATGCGGATTTTGTGTTTGATGTACGTTGTCTACCCAATCCGCATTACGACCCAATACTTAGGCCATTAACTGGCAAAGATTCAGCTGTTGCTGAGTTCTTAAAAAGCCATGAAAAAGTCAGCATCATGATTCAAGATATACAAACGTTTATAGACCGTTGGTTACCAGAATTTGTACGAGATAATCGCAATTATTTAACCGTGGCAGTGGGTTGTACTGGGGGTCAGCACCGTTCGGTTTATATAGTAGAAAGCCTTGCCAAAACTTTTTCAAATCATCAGCAAAAAGTGTTAATCAGGCATCGAGAATTGGATATTTTATGATAGGTATTTTAATTATTGCCCATGGCAGCCTGGGCAAAAGCCTGATTGAGTGCGCCACGCACGTCATGGGTGAACCACCAAAGTTATTAAAGCATTTGCCGATTGAGCACTGTGATGAACCCACGGCCAAATTAAATGAAGCCAAAGCCATTATTGCTGAACTCAACCAAGGTAATGGGGTGTTAGTGCTTTCAGATATGTATGGTGCCACCCCATGTAATATTGTGGCAAAACTTACAGAAACAAAAAATGTCATTGGCATTGCTGGCATTAACCTGCCTATGCTGGTGCGTGCGCTCACTTATCGCAATGGGGATATTCAGAAACTAGCAGAAAAAGCCATTAGTGGTGGCCGAGAAGGTGTTGTGCAATTTGATTCGGAAACATTAAAAACATTATGATAAAACAAGAAATAGAAATTATTAATAAATTAGGCTTACATGCCCGTGCCTCAACAAAACTCACACAAACTGCCAGTCAATTTGCCAGTGAAATTTGGATTGAACGTAATGGTAGGCGCGTGAATGCTAAAAGTATTATGGGCGTCATGATGTTGGCCGCAGGTAAAGGGAGCAAAATTACCTTAGAAGCGAATGGTAATGATGAAGCGCCCGCCATAGAAGCCTTGGTCACTTTAATTAATAATCGCTTTGGTGAGGGCGAATAATTGAGCTTTACCATTCATGGTGTTGCCGTATCAGGTGGCATAGCCATCGGTCACGCTCTTCTTGTCTCACACGCCTTACTAGAAGTTGCCCATTATCAAGTTCCTAAAGCGCTCATTCCGCATGAAGTAGAACGATTTAATGATGCTATTAATACGGTAAAGCATGATTTAGAACTGCTGCGTGAGCAACTGCCTAAAAGCTCACCCACTGAGCTTGCCTCTTTTGTAACCACACACTTAGCCATGCTGGCGGATAGCTCAATTGCAAGGGCGCCCATTGCCATTATTGAAAAAGAACGCTGCAATGCAGAGTGGGCGCTTAAACAACAAATGGATGATTTAGTCGCGCAGTTTGATGCCATTGAAGACGACTACTTGCGTGAGCGTAAGCATGATGTAGTGCAAGTGGTGGAGCGGATTATCAAAGTGCTACTCGGCCACCCCAGCGAGGTCAATTTAAAAGAGCAAGAAACCGATATTATTTTAGTGGCACATGATTTATCACCAGCCGATGCCATTCAATTTAAAGACCACCAATTTGCCGCGTTTATTACAGATGTTGGTGGTGCCACCTCGCACACCGCCATTTTAGCGCGCAGCTTAAATATCCCCTCTATTGTTGCCTTACAACGCGCCAGACATCTGATACATGATGGCGAGCTCATGATTGTTGATGGCACGCAGGGCGTGGTGATAGTCACCCCAGATAAAGACACGCTCGCTGAATACAGATTACGCCAAGAACAATGGGACATTGAGCAAGAAAAACTCAAACGCATTAAGCTCACCAAAGCAGAAACGCTCGATGGTACGCCGATTGAGTTATTTGCCAATATTGAAGTACCAGAAGACGTCGCTAAAGTTAAAGCAGCAGGAGCAACTGGCATAGGCCTTTATCGCACTGAGTTCTTATTTATGAACCGCCGTGAAATGCCAGCTGAAGAAGAACAATTTGAAGCCTACCGTAAAGTGGCAGAAGCCATGCAAGGCTTGCCTGTCACTATTCGTACGCTGGATTTAGGCGCAGATAAACAAATGAACCCAGACAGCGTGAGTGAATGCGCAAACCCAGCACTGGGCTTACGTGCCATTCGCTTATGTTTAGCAGAGCCACAAGTCTTTCACACCCAATTACGCGCGATTTTGCGCGCCTCACAGTTTGGCAATATCAAAATATTAATACCCATGCTTTCAAACTTAAATGAATTGCGCCAAACCAAACTGATGATAGAACGTGCAAAAGCCAGCTTGCGTAAAGATGCCATTGCCTTTGATGAAAAGATTCAAGTTGGCGGTATGATTGAAATTCCTGCTGCGGCTATTTGTGCAGAGCAGTTTGCCAAACAGCTCGACTTTTTATCGATAGGCACTAACGATTTAATTCAATACTCACTAGCAATTGATAGAACTGATGACGCCGTTTCACATCTTTATAATCCGCTACACCCTGCCATTTTGCAATTGGTAGAAAACACCATTCGTGCAGGGGCAAAATGCAAAAAGCCTGTATCAATCTGCGGTGAAATGGCTGGTGATATTAAACTCACACGCCTACTGCTAGGCCTTGGTTTACGCATTTTCTCCATGCACCCAGCGCATATCCTCTCTGCCAAAAAACAAGTATTGCAAAGTGATTTATCCATTGTGACCCCTAGTGCGCGCAAAATTTTAGCCTCGCACGATATGGACAAAATTGAACCCCTGCTGCAAAAACTTAACCTCTCTTAAAGGAGAACATCATGGCTGAGATTCAGCAACCAAGTGCGGATGAACGTAATCTTTCTGTGATTTCACATTTAGGCGGCACGGTATTCTTTTTTATTCCCTCACTCATTATTTGGGCGCTCAAAAAAGATGAAAGCGCCTATATTGCAGACCAAGCTAGAGAAGCGCTCAATTTTCAAATTGCGGTACTCATTGCCATGTTTATCGCTCAAGCGCTCATGTGGGTGCTGATTGGCTTTGCCTTAGTGCCTTTAGTTTGGCTAGGCAACATCATTTTTTGTATTATTGCCGCTGTTGTCACCAGTAAAGGTGAAACTTACCGCTACCCGCTCACTCTACGTCTTATTAGCTAATATTTAAGGAAACACCGTGCCTCAAGATTTAAGCAACAACCCCCTACTCTATTTTGCAGGCTTACCAAAATTTAATGAGGTAAAGCCAGAGCATGTTAGCCCAGCCATTGATTACCTTATTGCGCAAGGTCGCGCCCTTATTGAAACCTTAGCAACGGCGACTGAAGCCCCTACATGGCAAAATTTTGCGCTTAAGCTAGAAGATGATAGTGAAAAATTAAGCCGCGCTTGGAGCCAAGTTGGGCATATGAATGCGGTAGTCAATACGCCAGAACTGCGTGAAGCGTATAACGAAAACTTAGCCAAACTCACTGATTTTGGTAGTGATGTTTCGCAAGATGAACGTCTATATGCCAAATATAAGGCCATACAAACCAGCGCTGCGTTTAGTAGCCTCACCCCTGCGCAACAAACCATTATCAATAATGAAGTACGCAATTTTAAATTAGGCGGTGCCGAATTACCGCCTGAGCAAAAAGCACGCTTTAAACAAATTAGTGAAGAACAATCAAAGCTTGGCGCAAAGTTTGAAGAAAATATTCTAGACAACACCAATGACTTTAAACACTTGGTAAATGATGTGGCTGATTTAGCCGGCTTGCCAGCAGATGCCATAGAAGCGGCTAAAGAAGCGGCACAATCTGAGGGCAAAGATGGCTATTTATTCACCCTGCACTTTCCTTCTTACATGCCAGTTTTGCAATACGCAGATAACCGTGCCCTGCGTGAAACTATGTACCGCGC
>CAYXGE010000045.1:0-15721 GCA_964464435.1 uncultured Methylophilaceae bacterium | reverse complement strand
TGTCTTTTAAATCCTTAACGGTTTTTGCACCATTTTTAACGGCATTAAAAATCTGTTTTTCGGTTACTGCGTTACACACACATACGTACATAAAATGTTTCTTTAAGTAATTTGTAATCTTATTGATAATTATTATCATTTAAAGTTCAATTGTCAAGTTTATTATGATGCTTTTAACGATATCCATTTAAAAGAAAAAAGCCACAAAAGTGGCTTTTTTCTTAATGCTGGCCTAACTTATTATTGAATTAAGCCTCAGGCTCAATATGTGCTTGCAGATAGTTTGGCAAGGTAATTTCTTTAATTAAGCTTTGCTGTGTTTCAAGCCAATCAATGGTTTCTTCACAGTGCTCAAGCAGTTCTTGTAACACATCACGCGAGACATAATCTTGCAGTTGCTCACAAAGCGCAATAGTTTCAATGAGTAAAGGACGTTGAATATCTCGTTCGTAGGTTAAATCGCCCTTTAAGCATTCAACTACATTTTCACCAATCAACAATTTACCCAAATTTTGCAAATTGGGTAAACCATCTAAAAACAATACACGCTCGATTAAGGTATCAGCCTCTTTCATTACGCGAATGGACTGTTTATATTGGTAATCATTGAGCTTTTCTAAACCCCATTTACGAAACATACGGGCATGCAAAAAGTATTGGTTGATGGCCGTAAGCTCATTTTTAAGCACATTATTGAGCGCGACGATGATTTTTTTATCACTTTTCATGTTGCCCCCTATGCGCTAACTTTAACTTGGCTTTGTTGGTAGTTCTCTAACCCAACTAACTCTATGAGGTTGAGTTGTTTTTCTAACCAATAGGCATGGTCCATCTCAGTGTCTTGAAGTTGCACTAATAGCATGTCGCGTGTGACGTAATCTTGGGCTTTTTCACAGGCTTCAATCGCTTTTTTAAGTTGGCCTACCACATGGTATTCCAAGGCCAAATCTGATTTCAGCATGCTTTTAACGTCTTTGCCAATATTTAGCGCTTCACGCTTAGCTAAATTAGGCGTGCCTTCTAAGAATAAAATACGTTGAATAAGGGCTCTGGCATGCTCACGCTCGTGCAATGATTCATGCAAAATGCGCTCAGCCAAATGCGCTAAACCAAAATCTGCATACATTTCACCATGAATCAAATATTGGTCTGTTGCACTTAACTCACCTGCTAACAAATGGTTAAGTATTTCGATGATTTTTTTATCGCCCTTCATTGTCCACTCCTTTAGTTGATTCTTTTACTCGGTTAATGATACAGAATAAATCATAAAAATCAAACTAAAAAATTAAGATAATTTGTTGTTTTTTAAGTGAATTTTAAAGAAAATCTCAATCGGAATCATTCTCAATATCTGTCACTATATTTAATTCACGATTGTTTTATTCTTAGCGCGTTTAGCACAACAATTAATGAGCTAATTGACATGCCAAACGCAGCCATTAGCGGAGAAATTAATCCGAACGCGGCTACTGGAATCACTACAATATTATAGGCAATTGCCCAAGCAAAATTTTGACGCATAATGCGTTGCCCTAACTTGCTAATAAAAATAGCATCATCTATTGCTTGCATGTGTTGGTTTAACAAGACTGCATCGCCAGAAGTACGCGCCATTTGTGTGCCCTCACTCATGGCAATAGATACTTGCGCGGCAGCCAATACTGGGGCATCGTTTATGCCGTCACCCACCATTAATACAACATCACCGTTGGCCTGCATGGCTTGAATTTTCTCAAGTTTAGCTTGTGGCGACATACCAGCATACCAATTGCTTATCCCTAAATGTTTGGCCACATGCGCAACCGCTTGTTGATGATCACCACTTAATAGCGATACTTGTAAGCCTTGTTTGTGTAATCGTTCGATAAGTGCTTTTGCATCTTTGCGCAACGTGTCTTGCATGACAAATACTGCCAATAACGTTTGCTGACGATATAGATAAACTGCACTTGCTGTTGGGTGCTCATCAAGAAAATTTCGCGCTGCCTCATGGCTATCATAGGTTATGTTTTCAAGGGATTTCCCAATATGATACTGTTCGCCATCAATTTCGCCTTGCAAGCCATAGCCTACTTGATTATTGATATTAGTCACTGGAAGTAGCGTTATCTGCTTAGCGGCTTGTAAAATGGCATGCGCAATAGGGTGTTCAGAATATTGCTCTAAGCTTGCGGCTATTTGCAAACAGGTGTTTGCATCTTGTTGTGCATAACAGTGGGTATCAATCAGTTGAAGTTTGCCTTGTGTAAGCGTACCTGTTTTATCTAATACCACATGTGTGACATTGGCAAGGGTTTCAATGGTATGGCCACGGGTTACCAGCACTCCTTGCTGAATAAGTTTAGCCCCTGCAGCTGCAAATGCAGCTGGTGCAGCAAGTGATAGTGCACATGGGCAACTCACTACCAGCAAAGCCAACACTACTTCAAAGGTTTTGGCAGGGTTTAGCCATAACCATATAAGCGTTGTGAGCATCACTATCATCAATAATACTACGGTAAACACGGTGGCAATCTTATCTGCCAACACCGCAAGTCTTGGTTTATCTGCATGTGCTCGGTCTAATAAGCGAGAAATACTTGCAAGCATTGTATTTTCACCCAATGCTTTTACCTGCATTTGTATTGGGCTTTCATAATTAGTGCTACCCGCATAAACATAACTGCCAAGTGTTTTCAGCAGTGGTTTGCTTTCACCCGTCAGCAAAGACTCATCTGCGCTACTTTCACCTTCAGTAATCACTCCATCTGCAGCAATTACCTCGCCTGGTTTAATCGCTAAGATATCACCCACCTCAATCTCAGAAAGCCCCACTGTTTGGGGTTGACCATTCACCATTTTACTCACCATCATGGGCACTAAACGCAACAAGTTTTCTGCGGCTTCTGTTGAACGCTCACGCGCGTTTCTTTCTAAAAAACGGGTGGCCAGTAAAAAGAAAATAAGCATGGTGATGGTATCAAAGTAAACTGGCGCTTCAGCACTTTGTAAGGTGTTGTATACGCTACCCACAAAGCCCGCAACAAGGCCAATGACAATGGGGACATCCATACCTGCATTGCCATTTTTGAGCCCACGCCACGCTCCCTGAAAAAACGGCCATGCGCCTATCATCATGGCAGGAATCGTCAATATTAAACTTACCCAACGCAACAATTGCGCTGATGCAAACTCAAGACCTTGCGTGCGCCCGGCATACAAAGCCACCGCAATCATCATCACTTGACCCGCACACAAACCTGCCACTGCTAGGCGCTTGTATTCTTTTTTTCTAAATTGCGCACGCACGTGTTCTTGTTGTTGCGCGCTAAATGGATGTGCACGATAGCCTAGCTTGATAATCTCCGCCAAGATATCACTGAGTTGAATCTGGTTCTCGTTCCAGCGCACACGCATACGATTAGACGCATAGTTGACGGTAGCTAACTCAACGCCCGGCAACTGCTTAAGATGCTGTTCATTGAGCCATACACATGCCGCGCACTGTATACCTTCAAGTATAAGTGACGCTTCTTTTATTTCTGCATTTGCTTCAACAAATCGGCTTTGTACTTCAGGCTTGTTATACACTGACAGTGAATTAAGTGCTTCTGGAATCAACTGCTCACCAACTTTTGGCATGGCGGTACGATATTGATAATAGGCATCTAAGCCATTATCAATAATGGCACTGGCCACGGCATGGCACCCTGCGCAGCACATGGGTTGTTCTAGCCCTTGGTAAGCGACACTGTACTTTACGTTGTTATTTTCAATTGGCAAACCACAGTGAAAACATTCCATGGCATGCCCTTACCGTTTTGCATCCACAAATACAGTGGTCTTTTTGTTAAATACATGCCCAGCAAAATCAATATTAAGATTTGCCATCCAGCGGCCTTCATGGTCAAGCGTTAACTCAGCTTGATATTGGCCATTGCCAGTTTCTTTTAGTTTTAGATTTAAGTCATCCCCACTATTGGCTAGGCGCATCATAGACAATGAAACTTGGGCACCCGACACGGGCTGTTGCTGCTTATCTAGCAAGCGCACTTTGATGGTATTGGCTTGATGCTGCTTTAGCTGATTGAGTCCTTCAACTTTAATATCCCAAGCTAGTTGTTTTTGTTGTGCAAAACTTTCTAGTTTTTGTGCGTATGATTTATTTTTTTCATGCGGTATGGTGCCAGGAAACCCTGTATGCACTTTACCTTGTGATGGCGAGGGTAATACACTCGAACTTATCCAAGCAGGGATACCATGACTAGCAATGGATAATAAGACTGCATTAAGAATTGCTAAAAATATGAAAAAACCCACCAACAACTTGGGCGCCCAATGTAGGCGTTGTTTTTTATCTTTTAAATCACCAAACACCATGAGAACACCTGCATTAGCAAGATATACGGCAAAATGAATGGTGAGTACGTCACCTGCAGGCCAATTTTCTTTGACTAAATAAAGATAGATAAAAAACGGCAGAATGCCAGCAAATATTGCCGACCAGAAGCTTGAAAGACTGAGCTTTCTAAATAATATAAACATGACAAAAGCGAGCACCAAGCCACCAAATAATGTTTCTGTCATGCTCAACATAGGCAAACCCATTATTGTTGGCTACTAAAACTAGCAGGCATTATTAACGGCTCAGCATTTGGATTTTGGTGATGTAAAACAAAGGAAAATTGATGCGTTTTTGTCGCTAATTCGGCATCCAACTTCACCATAGCATTAATATTTAAACTCTTGCCAGCACGTACTTTAATTTCTTGAATATGCCCTAAATCTAAAGCAGATTCAGGAATCCCTTGCACGTTCAATCGGTATACTTCATCAAACTCGGTTTTATTAATAATATTGATTTGATAGCGGTTGCGAATACTGCCATCAGAAAGTAACACAAATAAAGGCTGGCGCACTTGTTGCACAATGGCTTCTGTATCTGAACGTGAGCCGATGTTGTAAAGCAATATGCCAATGGCGATTAGCAGAGCACTCGCATAGCCCAAGACTTTGAATCTTTTCCACTCTAGGCGCGGGGGGTGCGGTGTGTCACTAGCTAGGTTTTTTTCTGAATCATAGCGAATAAGCCCGCGTGGGTAACCCACTGAATCCATAATATTATTGCAGGCATCTATGCATAAACCACACGAGATACACTGGTATTGCAAACCATCACGAATATCAATCCCTGTTGGGCATACTTGCACGCAGAAGCCACAGTCAATGCAATCGCCGTGCCCTTGCGCTTGGCGTTCTTCATGCGTTTTGAGCCCTGCAATTGGAATTGAGCGCCCTTTTAACCCTTCGCCGCGTTTTGCATCATAAGAAACAGCTAAGGTGTCAGCCTCGTACATCACCCCTTGAAATCGCGCATAAGGACATGCAAACAAGCAAATATTTTCTCTGACTACGCCACCTGCAATGTAGGTGGTTAAGGTCAAAATCAATACCGTTACATAGGCTGTTGTGGCAGCCTCTCCAGTAAAAAAATGCGCTACAAATTGCGGCGCGTAAGTAAAGTAGGCTACAAACGTAATACCAGTCCAAAATGAAACCAATATCATTAACGCATGGCTTGTTCCCACTTTAGCAATTTTTTCAGCATTCCATGCTTGCTTTTGCAGACGTAAGCGCGCTGGTCGTTCACCTTGTATCCATTGCTCAATGAGAATAAACAAATCCGACCACAAGGTTTGAAAACAAAAATATCCACACCAAGCGCGTCCAATTAACCCTGTAGCAAAAAAAAGTAAAGCGGCAGCGATAAATAGCACCATGGCCAGCCAAAAGATATCTTGTGGATATACGATTAAATCAAAGATAAAAAAGCGTCGTGTTTCTAAATCAAACATCACTGCTTGATCAGCCGCACTATTTCGTGCCCATGGCAACCAAGGCAATAAAAAATAGACGCTGTAGGCTAAGACCATTACAGCCGTTTTAAAGTTACGAAAACGCCCTTTAACCGAGCGGGTAACGACGGGAATATGTTTAATTGCTTGCGTTGCTTTTTGGCTTGCTTGCATCGGTTTTACCTGTTGTTTAAACAATAAAGGCTCACATTAGACGTGAGCCTTTACTGATTAATTGTATAGACTTAAGTCCAAATGAATAACGACTACTTTCCACCGCCTAGGCTGTCATGCACATAGATGGTTAACAGTTTTATCTGCTCTGGTTTCAAGCGGTTATCCCAATTGGGCATCACACCACGATTAAGTCCGGAGTAAATCACTTTTTTAACTTCAGCCAATTTTGCTTCAGCGGTTTTTGCCCCAGGTACATTAGGCCATAACCAGATTTTATCGGTTAAATTGGCTGAACCTAGCTCAATACGCCCTTTTGCATCAGGACCATGGCAAATATAACAGCCTGCACCTTCAGTATTAAATATAGCTTTACCCTTAGCTGCAGCCGTTGCATCTGAAGGCTCACCAGATAAACTTAATACGTAATTAGATACAGCTGTGATTTCGTCATCATTTAAAATTTCTTTAAATGCTGGCATATAGCCTTTACGGCCCTGCACAATGGTTTCACTAATTTTTTCGTAGGTACCACCATATTGCCAATGGTCATCATTTAAGTTAGGCGCAAAACCGATTTTACCGCCACCTCCAGCTTGGTGACATGCCGCACAGTTATCTGAAAATAACGTTTTACCTGCGGAGTTAACAAATTGCATCAATTCAGCATTCTTTGAAACTTGCTCATAAGGCGTTGCTGCAATTTTATCAAAATGCGGTTTTTGTTGGGCTTGGTGGGCGTTCATTTCTTCCATCAGTTTTGAACGCATATTCCAGTGTGTGGTTTTCTCAACCGTTGAACCATCCACTTTGGTTGCAGTATAGGTAACGCTGTTTAAACCAGGAATACCCTTGGTGTAACTGCCCCCAATTGGCCAAGCTGGATAAATCATCCAATACAACACAGTAAAAACTGCCGTTGCGTAAAATGCCCATATCCACCATCTAGGAATCGGGTTCTCAAATTCTTCGAGCGTTTCATCCCATATGTGACCTGTGGTTTGAACACCTTGTGAAGTTTGTTTATCTTTTGCCATACTATAATCTGCCTATGCCGCTGTTAATCTTTATCTATTTTCAACGTCGTGGTCGTCATCAATTGGAATATGTTTATAGCTTTCCAATCGTTCTCCACGCGTTTTACTGCCAAATAGATAGAATAAAATACCGCAAAACACAGTAAAAAAAATTACCAATGAAAGCGGTTTGGTATTTTCAAACTTTGTAAACCAAGTTAACCAGTCCATTTTTTAATCACCAATTAGCGATATTGTGAAAAATAGTCATCATCAAACTGTTTAAAATCAACCATTGTGCCTAGTACTTGAAGATACGCCACTAAGGCATCCATTTCCGTCAATTGCTCTTCGTTAGTATCAAAGTTACCCAATTGCGCTTGCGCAAGTAAGTTTTTCTCTGCGTCAGGAATATGCAGGGTTTTAGCGACATCTTCACCAAAACGTTCTGCATTAGCTTTGCGCTCATTTTCAGTGATTGAATATGGCACACCTGTAACTCTGAGTGCTTTTAAACGACCAGCAATATCTGAGTAATTTAATGGATTTTTAGATAACCATGGATAATTAGGCATCACTGACTGTGGCACTAATGAACGAGGCGCTGTCAAATGTTGCGTTTGCCAATCATTTGAATATTTACCACCTACTCTAGCTAAGTCTGGACCAGTGCGTTTTGAACCCCATTGAAATGGATGATCAAATTTAGACTCAGCGGCTAATGAGTAGTGCCCGTAACGTAGAGCTTCATCTCTAAATGGTCTAATCATTTGCGAATGGCATAAAAAGCAACCTTCGCGCACGTAAATGTCACGTCCAATCACTTCTAAGGGTGTGTATGGACGCACCATTTCTTTTCCGTCGGCACCTTTAACGGTCTCTACTGTTTCTTTAATAAAAAACAGCGGGATAATTTCAACCATACCACCCACGCTGATGGCTAACATGGTCAGGATGACGAGCAACCCTAAATTCTGTTCTATTTTGTCTTGAATCATTTTTTCTACCTCAAATCAACTCAGGTAACGGGCGCTACGCCACGCTACCTTTGCGAATTGTTTTAAACATGTTGTAACACATGACCACCATACCCGTTAAGAAGAATGCGCCGCCTAAAGCACGCATAATGTAATAAGGTTTAGCCGCCGCAACTGATTCAACGAATGAATATTGCAAATTACCGTAATCATCAAAGGCACGCCACATCAGGCCTTGCATAATGCCTGAAATCCACATTGCAGTGATATACAGCAAAATACCGATGGTGGCTAACCAGAAATGCACGTTAATTAATTTAACGCTGTGATACTCAGTATTCCATAAACGTGGAATTAAATGATACAAACTACCCATTGACACCATAGCAACCCAACCCAAAGCGCCAGAATGCACATGTCCAATTGTCCAGTCTGTATAGTGTGAGAGTGCGTTCACGTCTTTGAGCGACATCATCGGGCCTTCAAAAGTTGACATGCCGTAGAATGACAGAGCAACAATTAAGAAACGCATTACTGGGTCAGTACGCAGTTTATCCCACGCACCTGATAAAGTAAGAATACCGTTAATCATGCCGCCCCATGAGGGCAACAACAGCATAATTGAAAACGTTGCCGCAAGTGTTGACGTCCAATCGGGAATCGCTGTCCAATGCAAGTGGTGTGAACCCGCCCACATATATAAAAAGATAATCGCCCAAAAGTGAATCACTGAAAGTCTATAAGAGTAGACAGGGCGACCTGCTTGTTTAGGCACAAAGTAATACATCATGCCTAAGAATGCGGCAGTTAAGAAAAAGCCCACCGCATTGTGACCATACCACCACTGCGTCATCGCATCTTGTGCACCTGCAAACAAGCTATACGATTTCATGGAGAACAAACTGACAGGGACTGCCATGTTGTTAAAGGTGTGCAGTAAAGCCGTGGCTAAAATAAACGCTAAATAAAACCAGTTAGCCACATAGATGTGCGGTTGTTTACGCTTCATTAGCGTACCCACAAACACAATTAAATAGCTTACCCAAACAATTTCAATCAGGATATCAATAGGCCATTCCATCTCAGCATATTCACGCCCTTGACTGTAGCCCATCATATTGCCTAGTGCGGCTAATACAATAATGGTTTGCCATCCCCAAAAGGTAAAACTGGCTAAACCATCACTGAACAATCGCGCTTGGCAGGTACGTTGAACCACATAATAAGACGTGGCAAACAAGGCACTACCACCAAAACCAAAAATCACCGCACCTGTATGCACCGGACGCAAACGTCCAAAAGTAATATAAGGGCTATCAAAATTTAAAAAGGGAAAGGCAAGTTCAGAAGCAATGTATACCCCAACAAACATCCCAATCGCACCCCAAATCAGGGTCATAATGGTAAATTTTCGAACAATATCATAGTTATATTGTTCAGTTGCCGCGACGGGTGTCGTTGCCATTTCTATCTCCTAAATCAACAACTAAATTGACATGCTAAAACTAAAAAAACCGCCTTAGCATCAAATGAGGTTGGTGTAAAACCATGTTCAAAAAAAGGGCAGTATTATAGCTTCTCAGTCCTTAGAGCGAAAGCCTAAAGAATGGTTTCAATATCATTGGCTATTTCGGCTGGTGTTTGCCCAAACTTTACATATACCCTAATTTTTCCTGCTTTATCAAACAAATAGACGCCAGCACTGTGATCAATCAAATACCCACTTTTGCCAGCAACACTTTGTTTAGAATGAAAAATTTTAAAATTCTTTGCGGTTGCTTCAATTTCTGCAACATTACCGAATAGGCCAATAAAACTTGGATTAAAAGAAGGTACAAACTTTGCTAACACTTGTTGCGTATCGCGCTCAGGGTCTAGTGTTACAAAAAGCACTTGCACATCTTTTGCTTGATTTCCCAGTAATTTTAGGGCACTGGCTAGATCATTTAAGGTGGTTGGACAAACGTCTGGGCAGTGGGTATAGCCAAAAAATAAAGCCACCACTTTACCTTTATAGGTTTCAAGCGTTACACGCTGACCCAAATGGTTAGTTAAATTCAATTGGTTTGCAAAATCTGCACCCGTAATATCCGTACCAATGAGTTGCTTTGATTGCTGACTTGGCGAGCATGCCAACAAACAACACACGAATAAAATCCCAATAAAGTACTTAATTCTCATAGCCAAAATTATAACAGAGCCAGCAAAGGCAAGGATGAAAGTATTAAATTTCTTTACTTGTGTGCTATTTTGTAATAAATTGTAATTTATACAATGTGTTATTACTAAAAGTTAAAGTTTATATATAGCATTTAGTATGCGCATTAATAAAATTGGGTAGATTCAATGATCAAGGGTTTTACAATTGCATGTAAGAAACTAGCCACTGCTATTGCACTAATGCCAACGCTTGCGTTTGCCTTAGACAATTTGCCTGAACCTGGCTATTTACCAAGACCAGACCCTAACCCAAACTTTCCTAGCACCTACGCACCTGCACTCGTCAAGCCCAATGACAATGGCGCTTCATCACCTACTGAAACCAAATTAAGTCTGCAAGTGGATTCTTTTAAATTCGTCGGCAATGACAGCATTTCAGTGGCTAAATTAAATACCATTACGCAACCCTACCAACATAAAACATTAACACTAGATGAACTGACCAATATCACCCAACAAATTACGCTCTATTATCAGCAACAGGGTTTTATATTGGCGCAAGCGTATTTGCCAGAGCAGGATATCCAGGCAGGTATTGTCACGATTGCTATTATTGAAGGACGTCTAGATACCTTAAGTTTGACTTCTAGCCCCAACTTGAATGCCAACTTTTTTGAGCGCATGGCAACCAATCAACAGCAATTTCGTCAAGGCAGTGTTGTTAAAGACAATAATCTTGTGCGCAACTTAAGCATTATCAATGCGCTTCCTGGCGTAAGAGCAAGTGCCACGCTCAACCCTGGTGACACGATTGGCACCACCAAGGCCAATATTTCGATTGAAGCCGAACCCAGATTAGGTGGCTTTATTAACGTTAATACTTTTGGTAATCGTTTTACCAGCCGAGAAGTCTTAAACGCTGGCTTGTTTATTAACAACATTGCAGACAAAGGCGACCAACTATTTACACAAATCACAGACAGCAGAAATGAGCGACAGAAATCATTACGCTTTAGTTACCAAATTCCTGTTCATGACTCTGGCACATTACTTTCCCTGAATGTTAGCCACTTAGAATATCGCCTAGGGCGAGAATTTAGTCGATTAGGTGCCAATGGTGATAGCCAATTGTTTGCCGTATCACTAGACCAGCCACTAGTGAGAAACAGAAATCAAGCGCTAACAGCACGCATAACCGCATCTAACAAACAGGTTGAAGATAATGTGAGTGCATTTAGACTCTCCAATGATAGAAAACTCAACGGAGTAGATTTTAGCCTTTATGGTGACTGGCAAGACCATCAATACAAAGGTCTTAACCAACTAGGGCTTAACTTACGTGCAGGACACGTCAATTTTAAAAATGCTTTAGCAGATAATTTAGATGCCACTGGGGCAAAAACAGCTGGCTCATTTAGCAAGCTAAACTTAACTTTCAGTCGCACGCAATTACTCACTGACACCCTGAGCTTGAATCTCAATACTGAGTACCAAATTGCAGATAAAAATCTAGACAGTGTTGAAAAAATTGCAATTGGCGGCATTAACCGTTGGCGTAGTTTTTCTGAATTTCCCACTGCAGCTGACCAAGGCGTCATTGTTGGGCTTGAATTAAGGCAACGCTTCAACAATGTGAGCTTTCAAGAAGTGTCACTTAACAATCTAAGTCCATACGTATTTGTGGACTATGGGAAAGGCAAAATCAACCAAAATGCATTGGCCAACAACAATACGGTGCATGCCGCCAACTATGGTATTGGCGTTGATACCACTTTTTTAAAGCAATGGTCATTCGGTTTAGTCACGAGCTACCAATCAAGAAAAATTCATCAATCGGTTGATGAAAGCGAAACAAGATTATGGGGGCAATTGCAGTATGCTTTTTAAACACAGTATATGTGTTCATCAATACCCTCAATATGGCATTAGCCCGAATGAGCTATTGCAGACAATCATGCGCTTGTTACTATGTAAGGTGGCTTTCACTTAAGCTAAGATGATAAAAAACTATGCTACATAACAATGCCCTAGATCAGTTTTTCAAAAGACTACCCGTTTCTGTTGCAGTGTTGCAGGCTTTGTCATGCTGGAGTTTAGCCCATGCATTACCAGCGGGAGAAAACATACAGGCTGGTCAAGTGCAATTTCAGCGCGATGGTAACGCATTAAATATTGACCAAAGCAGTGCTAGAGCTATTGTGAACTGGCAATCATTTAGCATTTCTGCCAATGAAGCGGTTAATTTATTGCAACCGCAAAGTGGCATTGCACTGTTTAGAGTTGTCGGTTCTGACCCTTCTTCTATTTATGGTTCACTTAGGGCTTCTGGTAGCCTATTTTTAACTAATCCAAACGGCGTGTTATTTGGGCAAGGTGCGCAAGTCGACGTAGGTAGTTTAGTCGCCACTTCTATGCGCATCAGCAATGATGACTTTCTCGCAGGCCGCTATCAATTTAATGCTGACAACACCAATGGCGTGACTAATCATGGTGTGATTCGTACTGCGGATGGTGGTTACATTGTGCTGTTAGGTAACCAAGTAGAAAATACTGGTTCACTCACGGCCAATGCAGGCAGTGTAGTATTGGGCTCTGCACAATCTGCGCTATTAGATTTTTATGGTGACGGCCTACTTAAAACCACACTCAGTGGTGAGGCACTTCAGGCTGTTATTAAAAACTCAGGGCAAATTTCAGCCAACGGTGGCGCGGTTCAGCTCGCCACCAATGCCCGCAGTGCAGCCATTAATACAGATGGCATTATTCAAGCCAATAGCATGGTAAACCGCAATGGCGTGATTCGGCTAGAAGGTGGCAACAATGCAAGAGTGAGTGTGAATGGAGCGCTTAATGCCGTAGGTGATTTCACTGATGGCAAAGGCGGAAATATTCTAGTTACAGGCGAGCAAGTAGCGCTGTTTAAAAACGCTAAGTTAGATGCCTCTGGAAATGCTGGCGGCGGTAGCGTGCTTGTTGGTGGGGATTTACAAGGCAAGAATACTGATATTTACAATGCACGCACTACTTATGTGGCGCAAGGATCTACCATAGATGTGAGTGCGAAACAAAACGGAAATGGTGGCAAGGCGATTGTGTGGGCAGATAGCGCAACGCGCTACTATGGAAACATTTTAGCCACGGGTGGTGCCAATAAAGGTAACGGTGGCTTTGCTGAAGTGTCAGGTAAACAATATTTAGACTTTTCTGGTAAAGCAGATTTAAGTGCAATGAATGGGTTAGCTGGTAATTTACTGCTTGACCCATTGAATATTACGTTAACTACGGCTGATGCCAATACTACTGGCTTTACACCACCGCTAGATATTACTGAAGCCTTTACCGATGATGCTGGCTTAACAAGTACATTTAATGTCAATGCAGGTGGTAGTTTTGCAGGCATTGCTGCGGGTAGTACCATCACATTGCAAGCACGGAATAACATTACTGTTTCAAGTGCATTTAATGTGGCTACGGCAACGGCTAGTGCCAATAACAGCTTGGTGTTACAGGCCGATAATAATATTACCGTTAATGCTGCTGTCACAACCACTGGCACGGGTTCAATTACTATGCAGGCAGATGCAGATAATAACGGTACAGGCAATCTCGCCATTGGCGCCAATATTAGCTCTCAAGCGGGTGGCATTAACCTTTCTGCCGCTACGATTACGCGAACAGCGGGTAATATCAGCGCAACTGGTGCCGGAAATGGGGATGCTGGCAATATCAACATTACATCCACTGGCACTACCAATTTGGGTGCGGCCACCATCACAGCCAACGGAGGTACAACCACCGCAGGTAATTCCGGCCGCAATGGTGGCGCTATCACCATCAACGCTGCTGGCTATACCGGTACGGGTGCGATTACAGCTTCCGGCAGCAATGGTATCGGCGCAAATACCAACGGTGGCAATGCAGGGAGTGTGTCAATAACCAGTACCAACGGTATCGGCATGGGTGCGGCAGCCATCAATACCAATGGCGGTAATGCGGGCACAGGTAACGGTAGTAGTGGCAGTGCGGGGGCAATCAATCTTACCAATAGTATTTCTGGCGCAATTACCACAGGTGCACTGACTAGCCGTGTCGGGGTAGCGATTGGCACTGGCAGTGGTGGTACGGCTGGTAGCATCACCGTTATAAATAATGGCAATGGCTCAATGACTACAGGTGCCATTACTAGCGCGGGTAATAATAATAGTAATGGCAATGGCGGCAATATCTTGTTAAGCACTGCCAGTGGAAACATCAATACAGGTACGATAACTAGCAGTGGCGGCTCTGTCCGAACTGGTAATGCAGGTAAAAATGCAGGCACTATCACTATAAATGCTGGAGGAGCTTTCAGCGGCTCAACCATTTCAGCTAATGGCACTGCTGGGCTAGGTGCTAATCAATCTGGCGGTAATGCAGGAAATATTACCATCAATGCAAATAATGGAATTACTACAACAATTATAGGTTCCGCTGGTGGTAACGCTACAGTAACTAATGGTAATGGCGGTAATGCGGGGGTAGTAGCATTAACCAACAACACCAGTGGCAATATTAACACTACTACAATCACTGCCCGCAATGGCAATGCAGCTGGTACAGGTACGGGTGGTAGCGCAGGTGCAATCAATATTACCAATAATGCGGCTACTGGCACTATAACAACTGGCAACTTATCTACACAAGGTGGTACTTTTGGCAATGGCGGTAGTGTTGTCATAAATGGCCAAAACAACGTCACTGTAGGGACGGTTACAACCTCTGGTGGCACCACACTCACTGGAAATACGGGCAGAAACGCTGGGGCTGCAACTATAAATGCTGGTGGAAATATAGTCACAGGTGCGATTAATGCAATTGGCAGTGCAGGCTTGGGTACTAACCAAAATGGCGGCAATGGCGCAAATGTAAATCTTAACTCTGGCAATGCAAACACCATTACCATGACCAATATTGCGACCACAGGTGGCGGACGCACAGGCGTGGGTACTGGTGGAGCTGCTGGCAATATTACCGTATCAGATAATGCATTATTGAGTGCTAATACCACCATCGATACCACCGGAGGAAGTGGAGTTGGCTTGGGTGGTCTGATTAATTTTGGCGGCACTATTAACTCTAGCGGGGCCAATCGTAGCTTAACTATCAACAATAATAGCCTGGTTTCCAATTCCACCCTGTTAAGTGGTGCGATTGGAAACACGCTTGCACTTGCTAGCATTACAACCAGTGCCAATGGCAATACCTCGATAAATGGCGGCTCAGTCACAACAACTGGCGCGCAAACTTATAATGATGCCGTCACAACATCTAGCGCTACCACCTTTGCAACTACCAATAGCAATGTAACTTTCGGTAGCTCGATTGTGGCTACTGGAAATACCGTAATTTCAGCAGGTACAGGCGCAGTAACGGCTACCAATTCAGCTAATAATTTTAGTAATCTCGCGATTACTGCTGGCAGTGCCAATGTTCGTGATTCTGGTGCAATTGTCTTAGGTGCAACCAATATTACAGGTAATTACACCTTACAAACTGGTGCATCTATTACGCAATCTGC
>CAYXGE010000044.1:1838-15783 GCA_964464435.1 uncultured Methylophilaceae bacterium | reverse complement strand
GCAGCGACAACAGTTGCCACCAGCATCAGGTTAAATTGGCGCTGTCTTTCAGCACGCTTAATTTGGCGATGCGGGAGTAAGTTTATACGTATCATGCGTCGAAACTCCGCATAGCAAGACCAATGGCAATTAGCAAGGCTGGTGCATCTATAATTGCTTGCTGCTGTTTAACACGTGCACTGACCTGCATATTAACGAAAGGGTTTATGACAATAGTGTTGACTTGCGTTCTATCTTGAACGGCAATATCCACACCTGAAATAGCAGCACAGCCACCTGCTAATAAAATGTGGTCAACACGATTATATTGTGTTGAACTAGTGAAAAATTGTAATGCGCGCGCAACTTCAAGTGCTAATGTTTGTATAAATGGTTTCAGCACTTCGTCATCATAACTATCTGGCAATCCGCCTTTACGTTTTGCGATTTCAGATTCTTCTGGTGACAATCCGTACCGTCTTTGAATTTCTTGCGTTAATTGCGCACCACCAAATGGTTGTTCTCTGGTGTATACCGATACATTGTCATTCAATACATTGATACGAGTATTAATCGCACCAATATCGACAATCATGACTGTTTGATCTTTTCCTGCGTTTGGCAGCTGCGTTGAAGCCAATTCATAGGCAGCTTCAGTTGCATAGGTTTCAACATCCATTACCATGACTTTCAACCCAGCACCTTCTGCGGCGGCTACTCGGTCTTCAATTTTTTCTTTTCTTGATGCGGCTATCAGTACTTCAACTTCATCAGGATTATTGGGTGCTGCACCAATAATTTGAAAATCAATATTGACTTCATCAAGTGAGAATGGAATGTATTGATTTGCCTCAGCCTCAACTTGCGCCTCCATGTCTTCTTCTCTGAGACCAGCAGCCATTAACACTTTTTTGGTAATAACCGCTGCGGCGGGCAAAGCAAGTGCGGCACGCTTCTCTCTGGTGCCTAAAAGCTTCCATGCACGTTTGATGCCATCCGCAACCACCTCAAGCTCATTAATATTGCCATCGACAACGCTATCTTTGCCGATTGGCGCTATGGCGTAACCTTCAAGTTTGTATGTGCCCTTGCCTGATTCGGACAGTTCAACCATCTTAACTGCAGACGCGCTGATATCAATACCGATAACGGGTGGTGTACTTTCTTTAAAAAAGTCGAATTTCAAACTGAAATTCCCTTTCAAAAATGGTTAGTTACGAAGAATACTCATAATTTACCTTAAATGCTAGCAACAACTATAACTACTGTAAAGCATTTTTTTTATTTTATTAATTTAAGATGTGCATTTATAATGGCTTTGTTTATAACTGTTGCGAAAAAAATTCAGTATGTTTCCAAAAAAATGGTGGCAAGTGTTGCTACTGGCACCTCTTGTATTGGGCTTAGTAGTGGCAGGACTTATTGCACTTGCAATTGCCATGATTTACCCAAGTTTGCCTTCATTAGAAGCGCTAACAGACTACCACCCTAAACAGCCACTACGCGTATATTCTAGCGATGGCTATTTGCTTGGTGAGTTTGGTGAAGAGCGTCGCGCCTTTATTAAAATCGAAGATGTACCGCAAAACATGAAATCTGCGGTTTTAGCCATTGAAGATAGAAGGTTTTACTCTCATAGTGGTATTGATACAAAAGGAGTCATGCGCGCTATTGTGAATAATCTTTCTGGAGGCAGAAAAGAAGGTGCCAGTACAATTACCATGCAAGTGGCCAGAAATTTCTTTTTATCTAGTGAACGTAGCTTAAAAAGGAAAGTGAATGAAGCATTACTGGCTATAAAAATTGAAAACAATTTAAGCAAAGACCAAATTTTAGAGCTTTATATAAACCAGATATACCTTGGGCAACGCTCTTATGGTTTTGCAGCGGCATCTCAAATTTATTTTGGCAAGTCGCTTACTGAGCTTAGCCTCGCTGAATCTGCATTGCTAGCAGGTTTGCCAAAAGCACCCTCTGGATATAATCCTTTTGCAAATCCTAAGCGGGCAATAGCAAGGCAACAAGAGGTATTGCGTGATATGCATCGTTTTGGCTTTATCGATGAAGCAGTGTTTAATGAAGCGATTAAGCAACCACTGATATTTAAATCGGCAAAGAAATCAAATGACTTAACCGCAGACTACATTGCTGAAATCGTGAGGCAAGACATGTACGACCGCTATCAAGATGCAATTTATAGTAGCGGCTTAAAGGTATACACCACCATCAATAAAACCAACCAAGATGCAGCTAACAAAGCAGTGCTGGAAGGGGTCTTAGAGTATGATGCCCGTCATGGTTATCGCGGTCCAGAAAAATTTGTAGACATAGCTCAAGAAAATTTGGCAGAACAAGCTGAAGCAATCCTTGAGCAATTTCCGACTTTTAATCAGCTCATTCCAGCACTTGTAATACGAGCAGATGCAAAAGCAGTCAAGTTAATCGCTAAAAATGGCAATACTTACACGATAACTGGCGATGGCCTATCGTTTGTTAAAAAAGCATTGATTTCAAGTGGTAAACAAAAACCACTGATTGTGGAAGGCGCTATTGTTCGCATCATCAACACCTCTAAAGGTTGGCGTATTGTACAGTTGCCAGAGGTTGAGTCTGCGCTTGTTGCCATGGATCCTCGGACTGGGGCGATTACTGCGCTGGTGGGTGGATTTAGTTTTAATAGAAATAAGTTTAACCATGTGACACAAGCTTGGCGTCAACCTGGTTCAACTTTTAAGCCTTTTGTTTACTCAGCCGCGCTAGAAAAAGGTGTAACCCCAGCTAGCATGTTTGAGGATGAACCAATTTCTATGATTGGTGGTGATGGCAAACTGTGGGAGCCCAAGAATTACGATGGTGGCTTTTCTGGCACAATCAGTGTTCGCACTGCATTAACAAAGTCTAAAAACATGGTGTCTATACGAATACTACAGCGTATTGGCCCAAGTTATGCACAAGACTTTATTACGCGTTTTGGATTTTCTGCAAAGGACCACCCCGCCTATTTAACGATGGCACTTGGCGCTGGTTCAGTGACACCATGGCAAATGGTAAATGGCTATGCTGTATTTGCTAACGGTGGTCATAAAGTAAAACCTTATTTAATTCAAAAAATTGTGGATAGTAGAGGTCGATTGATTGAACAAACACGCCCCGTCATCGCAGGTGTTAATGCTCCCAAAGCCATCGATAGACGCAATGCGTTTATCATGACTTCAATGATGAAAGATGTGGTTGCACGTGGCACCGCAGTCAAAGCAAAATCCATTGGTCGTGGAGATTTAGCAGGTAAAACTGGTACCACCAACGACCAATTTGACGCTTGGTTTGCAGGTTACAATCCTAATCAAGTGGCGGTAGTGTGGATAGGGTATGACAAACCTAAGTCCTTAGGCCGTGATGAAACTGGTGGCAAAGCCGCACTACCTATTTGGATTAATTACATGACTGCAGCACTCAAAAACGTACCCGAAACCGTGTATAAAGTACCAGAAGGTGTTCTCAGCATCAAAATTGATCCTTGGACAGGTACTGCAGTAGAAAACGAAGAAGATGAAGGACGTTATGATTATTTTTATCATGAGTTTCCTCCACATCGTATGGTGCAAGATAATACTGACATGACGGATAATGCATCAATTTTCAATGAGAACTCGAATCAAGAAACCACACCGAATGGCTCATCTACAACAGATGCAACACCAAAATCATCTGCTGATTCAAATGAGGTGCCTAGCGGTGAGAATAAACCCACTGCTAAACCCAACGCTGGTGGTGCTTGGCCACCTCCTGAGCAATTATTTTAGCCATGGCGAAAGACATTTTTAAACTTGCGCATGCACGACAAATGGTAGCTCAGCAGGCAGCACGTTTAATTGCTGAAGAGGGCGTTTCTGATTTTTCTTATGCCAAGAAAAAAGCTAGCAGGCAATTAGGAGTTACGGATGTTGACTGCTTACCATCTAATGCTGAAATTGAAGAAGAAGTTCGTCTTTACCATGAATTATTTCATGCTGATGATCATGATGAAACGATTCATGATTTACGCAGAAACGCACTTGAAGTAATGAAGTTGCTAAAAAAATTCAACCCGCAACTAACTGGAACAGTGCTTGAAGGTACCGCAGGAAAATATGCAGAAACACATATTCATTTGTTTGCTGAAAGTGTTAAAGATGTAGAGATGTTTTTGCTCAATCAAAAAATCCCTTACGATACTGATGAAAAATCCTATCGCACCTCGCGTGATAAACGCATCTCCGATAAGCAATCTGCAGGCTCAAGAAAACGAGTACCCGTATTTATTTTAGAAGGCTCTACTGGTTTATATAAACTGAGTGTTTTTGAAATAGATGATATGCGCACACCAACAAGAAGTGTTGTAAACGGAGAACAAGCCAGCAAAGCCAATATTCAACAACTTGAGCAGTTAATTACGTCTACACAAATGGTAGAAAAAGACTCACCCTAGCTATGGCTAATCATCAAAGCTAGCGCTTGTTGAGCGCTGCATGATGCCCGCAATTAAAATCCCAATTTCATAAAGCAACCACAAGGGCACAGCCAACATAAATTGCGAGATGATATCTGGTGGCGTAAAAATTGCGCCGAGTACAAATGCACCAACAATGACGTAAGAACGGCTTTCTTTGAGGGCTTCAATGCTCACCATCCCCAGTTTAACTAATAACACAACAGCAATGGGTACTTCAAAAGCAAGGCCAAATGCCAAAAATAAAGTAATCACAAAATCTAAATAATTGCCAATATCCGTCATCACCGCTACCCCTTCAGGAGCACTACCTGCGATAAATCCAAACACCACAGGAAACACTAAAAAGTAGGCAAACGCCATCCCGACTATAAAAAGTAGCGTACTTGAAACAATCAATGGCAAAATAAATCGTTTTTCATGGCTGTATAAGCCTGGCGCTACAAAGGCCCAAATTTGATACAAAGTATGCGGTAAAGTCATGACAAATGCGGCAAGCATAGCGACTTTCATTGGAATAAAAAATGGCGTGGTCACTGCGGTTGCAACCATTTGCCCACCTGCTGGCAAGCTTGATAATAATGGCTTAGCAAGCCACGTATACAATGTGTTGGCAAATGGAAACAGTGCTGCAAAAGCGAGCACTAATACCACTACGATGCGCAACAAACGATTACGCATTTCAATTAAATGTGAAATTAGGCTTTGAGATTCATCCATTGCCACGCAATGACTAACTTTCTTTGCTTGGATTGTTTAAGGTATTGGCTTGTACTTGTGTGTCGTTACTATTCAAACTAGCAGAAACTTCTGCGCCAATGGTATTGGTTTCGGTGACTACTTGCGAAGCAATCGTTTGGTTTTGTTGCTGAATTTTTTGCTGAAATTGTCTAAATTCATCTGCTTCTATTTCTCGGTCAATTTCATGCTTAATTTGCGTGGTATAGCGCTGCATACGACCCACTAGAAAGCCTATGGTACGTGCCACTTTAGGCAGTTTATCTGGCCCAATAACAACGAGAGCTACCACGGCAATGACCATAAGCTCTGAAAAAGAAACATCAAACATCTTGATTTAAAAATCTAAAAAATAGTGATAAGTGATGTTTATTGTTTCGTTTTCTGGGTAACTTCACCTTCTATGGTTTGGCTAGTATTGTCTTCTGCAATTTTATCAGGTGCGTTGCCATCTTTCATAGCGTCTTTAAAGCCTTTGACAGCACCACCTAAATCTGTGCCAACGTTTTTAAGTTTTTTTGTACCAAAGACAAGCACAACCACGAGTAAAACAATTAACCAATGCCAAATGCTAAATGAGCCCATGTTGAAATCCTTTAAATTAAGTTCTTGGAAGTGTGCTACCGCCACCAAATACGTGAATATGAATATGAAACACCTCTTGGCCGCCTTCTTTACCCGTATTAATCATAGTACGAAAACCTTTAAGGCCTTGCTCGGCTGCTAGCTTTGGGGCAAGTAATAGCATTTTTCCCAGCAACGCTTGATGCTGTGCTTCGCAACTAGCGAGGCTTTCAATATGTACCTTGGGTACAATTAAAAAATGCACGGGGGCAATAGGATGAATGTCGTGAAACGCGATGACTTCCTCATCTTCATAGATTTTTTTGCTAGGAATTGTCCCCGCTACGATTTTACAAAAAATACAATCGCTATCCATTATTCTTTCCTCGCGGCTTTTTCATCTAACCCAGAAAGCCCTTCACGGCGCGCCAATTCTTTTAGCACATCATCTGGTGATAGGCCAGCCTGCGCCAACATGACCATGGTATGAAACCATAAGTCTGCTGTTTCATAAATAATTTGCTGTTTATCGCCAGACATGGCAGCGATGACTGTTTCAGTGGCTTCTTCACCCACTTTTTTAACAATACTTTGCATACCCTTGGCGTACAATTTAGCTACGTAAGAAGAGGCAGGGTCTGCACTTTTACGTTGCTCTAGCAAATCTGCTAAACGGTTTAAAATATCGCTCAATTAATAAATCTCTTTTGGGTCTTTAAGCACAGGCTCAACAGTAACCCATGTATTATTCTCTAATTTCTGAAAAAAACAATTGTGCCTTCCAGTATGGCAGGCAATGCCGCCCACTTGCTCCACTGTAATGAGCACCACATCTTCATCACAGTCTAAACGAATTTCATGAACAATTTGTGTATGTCCTGACTCTTCACCCTTATGCCAGAGTTTATTGCGTGAGCGCGAAAAGTAAACCGCATGCCCAGTTTCACTAGTGAGTTGCAGTGCTTCACGGTTCATCCAAGCAAACATCAATACCTTGCCTGTGCTATGTTCTTGCGCAATCACAGGGACTAGACCGTCACTCGTCCAATTTACTTTGTCTAGCCAAGAGGTCATATCCGCATTTCTATTCCGTGTTGTTGCATGTAAGCTTTGGCTTCACCAACGCTATACTCACCATAGTGAAAAATACTGGCCGCCAACACCGCATCGGCACCACCCTCTTTCACACCATCGACTAAATGTTGTAAATTACCAACACCCCCTGACGCAATCAGTGGCACATCAACTGCATCACTAATAGCCTTATTCAGTGGGTTATTAAACCCAATTTTAGTGCCATCCCTGTCCATGCTGGTCACAAGCAGTTCGCCTGCACCAAGACTCACCATTTTCTTTGCCCATTCTACGGCGTCTAACCCGGTGGCTTTACGTCCGCCGTGGGTAAAGACTTCCCACTGAAATGGTTGGTTATCCACTTTTTTGGCATCAATTGCCACCACAATACACTGTGAACCAAAACGGCCAGCCGCATCGGCCACGACCTGCGGATTGAGTACAGCAGTGGTGTTGATGCTGACTTTATCAGCGCCTGCGTTGAGCAAACGGCGCACATCTTCTACTTGGCGCACGCCCCCACCTACAGTCAGTGGTATAAACACCTGTGAAGCAACGGCCTCAATAATATGTAAAATTAAATCACGGTTATCTGAACTCGCTGTAATATCTAAAAAAGTGAGTTCATCCGCCCCCTGTTCATCATAGCGCTTGGCAATCTCTACAGGGTCGCCCGCATCTCGCAGTTCAAGAAAATTCACCCCTTTAACGACGCGTCCATCGGTCACGTCCATGCAAGGAATGATGCGCTTGGCTAAGCCCATTAAGCGCTCAACTCGTTGGCAAGCGCTTGTGCTGCAGCAAAGTCGATAGTACCTTCGTAAATGGCACGACCTGTAATCGCCCCCATAATGCCTTCAGACTCTACTTCGCATAGCTTGCGAATATCATCCATATTGGTTAAACCACCACTTGCAATAACTGGAATCGTCAAGGCTTGGGCAAGTGCTACCGTCGCTTCAATGTTCACACCTGATAGCATGCCATCACGACCAATGTCGGTATAGACAATACTCTCAACGCCATAATCTTCAAATTTTTTGGCCAAATCGATGACATCATGCCCAGTGAGTTTGGACCATCCATCCACGGCCACTTTGCCATCTTTGGCATCCAGCCCCACCATGATTTGACCAGGAAATGCATAGCATGCCTCATGCAAAAAGCCTGGGCTTTTGACAGCCGCTGTACCAATAATCACGTAGCTAATGCCGTTATCTAGATACTTTTCAATGGTTTCTAAATCACGAATTCCGCCACCAAGTTGAATAGGGATATCTCCACCGACAGCAGTGACAATTGATTTAATAGCGCCAGCATTGACTGGTTTACCCGCAAATGCGCCATTTAGATCCACTAAATGCAAGCGTTTACCGCCTTGGTCTACCCAGTGGCGTGCCATTGCACCTGGGTCTTCTGAAAACACTGTTGCACCTTCCATGACACCTTGTTTTAGTCTAACGCAGTGCCCATCTTTTAAGTCAATCGCAGGAATAATAAGCATAATTACATATATCAAAAATAAAGATTAAATAAGAAACAACTCAGCAGTTGCCGTTCCAATCAACAAAATTAGACAATAACTTTAAGCCAGCATGCTGGCTTTTCTCTGGGTGAAACTGTACAGCAAAAATATTATCGCGGGCGATGGCACAGGTAAAGTGATTGGGATATTGGCTATAACCTGCTTCAAGTGATTTATCAGCCGGCACCACATGGTAGCTATGCACATAATAAAAACGACTGCCGTCAGCAATATCTCGCCACATTGGGTGCGGCTTGCTTTGATACACTTGATTCCAGCCCATATGTGGTACTTTTAGCTTTTTCCCTTGCGCATCATGCATATCCGCCTGTGAAAAACGAATCACTTTGCCAGAAATAATACCCAAGCCTTGCGCATTGCCTTCTTCTGAATGCTCAAATAGCAGTTGCAACCCGATACAAATACCCAAAAAAGGTTTGTTAGCGGCGGCCTCAACAATCACCTCTTTAAGCCCACGCGATTCAAGTTCACGCATACAGTCTGGCATGGCTCCTTGTCCTGGAAACACCACATGCGAGGCTGCGGCAATCTCTTTAGGATTGCTGGTGACCAGTACTTTGCGCGTTGGGGCAACATGCTCCAACGCCTGCGACACCGAGCGCAAGTTGCCCATGCCATAATCTACTACTGCGATATCAATCATGATATTTTAAAAGCGTTTGGCTAGAGTTGGCCTTTTGTTGAAGGCATGATGCCCGTCATGCGCGGGTCAAACTCAACCGCTGCGCGCAATGCGCGTCCAAATGCTTTAAAGATAGTTTCAGCTTGATGATGCGCATTTGAACCACGCAAATTATCGATATGGAGTGAAATCAAGCCGTGATTGACAAAGCCTTGAAAAAACTCATGTATTAAATCCACATCAAAATCACCAATACGCGCACGGGTAAATTCACAAAAGAATTCTAAGCCTGGGCGACCTGACAAATCCAACACCACGCGTGACAAAGCCTCATCTAGCGGCACGTAGGCATGACCATAACGGCGCACGCCTTTTTTATCGCCTATCGCTTTCGTAAACGCTTGGCCAAGGGTGATACCAATATCTTCAACGGTGTGGTGGGCATCAATATGCAAATCACCAGTGGCTTTAACATCAATGTCTATCATGCCGTGGCGCGCAATTTGATCCATCATGTGATCAAGAAAAGGCAAGCCCGTAACAAAGCTTGATTTTCCAGTGCCGTCAAGATTAATAGAAACACTGATTTGCGTTTCTAGGGTATTACGTGTGATGTCAGCTGTGCGCATAATTTGAAGCGATTTTGGATTGATTGTGTATGGCAAAAATAATTTGTGTATTCTAACTCAAACATCGCGTGTGAGGCAAAATGATACTGCGTTTGTGATAAAAAACATAGATTTAATCACTTTAGCGCATTGGCAAAAACTGCAAACTGTTTGTTTTGATAATTGCTACGTTTGACTTTGCCCGATATGCGGTAAGCGCATAATTTTGTCTATGGCTAAACGAGCTAAAGCCCACGCTTTTTCTTGGCGCATCATTTCTTTTTCAAACTCACTGTAGGGCACGTAACGACCACCATGGGTCAATGAATAGCGCACCGAGCCATCTACATTGGTGTAGGCTAGCAACACATCTTGCACGCGTTCATCTCGAGTTTTATAAAGTGATGGCATATCTTTAAAGTGTATTAATACTTAAAATAAACAATATTCAAAAACTTATCTTACCTCATATTGAGGTCAATTTGGCGACGAATTGATAAGCTTGATTAATATCTGCCGAACAGGGGCTGGTATTGCTGCCGAAATTGCATCCTCTATGCTTAAGCTAATTAAATTAGGCGCAAGCACTAGCTTTGATTGACCAACAATATCAAGCGGTTGTGGCGTAATAGCCAGTTTAAAATGGGTAAATGCATGATGCACAATATCGAGCGGCTCTTTGGACTCTACTGTTAAACCGAATCGTTTTAGCGCGATTTCGCTCGCAATCTGGTGCATTTCAATTTCTGGCAGACTCCATAAACCACCCCATATACCTTTTTGCGGTCGCTTTTCTAACAATACCTCACCCCCATCCAGCAAAATCAGCATGGTGGTTTCTTTTTGTGGCAACACTTTACGCGGTTTTGGGGTAGGCAGTTGCTTGATAAGATTTTGTGCCAATGCCTCGCAGCTATTGTTTAAGGGGCAAGATGTGCAGTTGGGCTTACTGCGCGTGCAAACGGTGGCGCCCAAATCCATTAAGCCTTGCGTGTAGGCTTGCATTTCCATTTTGGGTAACAAGGATTCAGCTAATTGCCACATGGATTTTTCAACTTTTGGGGCGCTTGGCCAACCTGTAATAGCAAAATGGCGGGCAAGCACACGTTTTACGTTGCCATCTAATATGGTTTTTACTTGACCATAGGCAAATGAGGCAATGGCTGCAGCCGTTGAACGCCCAATACCTGAGAGCGATTGCATCACTGCAAAATCTTGAGGGAAAACGCCTCCATGCTCGTCCATGATACTCTGCGCTGCATGATGCAAATTTCTTGCACGGGAGTAATAGCCAAGACCACTCCAATATTGCAAAACCTCTTCTTGCTCGGCTGAGGCAAGACTGGCAATGGTAGGGAAACGCTCCATAAACCGATTGTAATAGCCAATCACTGCACTCACCTGCGTTTGCTGTAGCATAATCTCTGAAACCCAAATGGCATATGGGTTAGGCGCTTGGTTAGCTTGGGTTTGCCATGGCAAATCGTGTCGCCCATGCACTTTTTGCCATGCAATTAATCGAGTTGCAAAATCAGACACTATAACCCAAGTAATTTATTGAGTTTTTTCTTGGCTTTTTCTTTGGCCTTATCTTCGATTGATTTTGGTTCTTCGGCAGGTGCTGGTGCAGGCGCAGCTTCAGCAGCTGTACCTTGGGCTGGCGCAGTTTCTGCAGCCTTCTTACCACCCAATAAACTGCCTAAACCGCCCGCCACATCGCCACCCAGTAGCTTGCCTGCAGCAGCCCCTTTCTCACCACCCACTTTATCTAGCAAATTGCTCTTGGCTAAGGCTGAGCCGATAGCTGCAAAATCCATCCCAAATTTTGGGTTTGCAAATGTGCCAGTAATCTTCACGGGAATACCAAATCCCGCCAAGCTATCTAAATCTGCACCACCTTGCCCTTTTAGCGATTTAACAATAGTTGGTTTGGCAAGGTAGTTAATTTTTTCATTGCCAATATCAATATCACCACGGCTATCACCCTTAGCAAGCCTTAAAATTGGGGCTTTCATGGCTAAGTCTTCATTGCGCGCCACGCCATTTTTAATATCAAAGGTGGCGGTAAGTTCACTAAAGTCGGTTTTCTTTTTACTATCGCCATCAACTGAGTTTTTATTTTTAAAAATATCCAACTTAGACTTCATGTCACGAATCGTACCGGCTATATCAATGCCTTTCACTGCGCCATCAGCCAAATTCAATGCTGCGTTGCCATTCAGGCCACGCTTAAGGGCACCTACAGTAGCACCTTGCGTTTTGACATCAATATTTACTGTACCATTACCTTCTAACATATCGTTATTAATGGCATCTACCATCAATGGGCCAATGGCTATGTTTTTCATGTCTTGTTTAAAACTTATGGCTGGAATTGTCCGTGCATCAACATTAAGACTTCCGTTCATGCTACCTTGGTACAAATCAGCCGCAAATGGTGCCAATGTAACTTGCCCACCCTCCGCTTTTAAATCTATCCGCACATTACTTGTTTTAACGTTAGCAAGTTTTAACCAACCTACACGCGCTTCACCTGTTGCATTTAGGTTTTTAAGCGCACTTAAATCAATGGGGGCATCGCCTGCGTCTTGGCTTTTAGACCCGCCTTTGGTGATGTATTTATCTGCATCTAATTTATCAATAGTCACTTTGAACTGATAAATAGGGGCATCAAAACGGGTAATACCTAAACTTGCATCGACATTACTATCATCAATTTTGGCCTGAAATGGGGCTAAGCTCAGTTTCTGTCCATCGGCTTTTAAGCCTGCTTTAAAGCCCGCAATATTGACTTTATCGTATTTCACTTGCCCAATTTTTAGTTGGCCATCAGCACGCAAAGTTTTAAGTGCTGACAAACCACCACCGCCCGAAGAAGCTTCTTTATTGCCAGATGGGTTAGCTGGGCTCATATAGCGATTAACATCAAGCTTATCGATATCTAAATCGAAGATATAGGTAGGGTTGCTAAATTGCGCAATGCCTACACGACCACTAATTTGGCTATCATCCACTTTGGCAGAGAGTGGGTTAGCCTCAAGCTTTTGGCCATCGGCCTTTACATCTATTTTGATATTTGAAGCGCGGGTTTTACCATATTTTAAATTGCCTATGCGCAAGCTACCATTGGCGTTTAATGCTTTTAAGCCTGACAAATCTGCTGGTTTGCCACTATCTTTAGCTTTAGCGCCACTATCCGCTGCGGCATAACGGTCTGCATCTAGCTGGTCTATCTCTAAATCAAAAGTATATAAAGCACGCTCAAATTGGGTAATACCTAGCGCACCTTTTATATTGCTATCATCTAGCTTAAGTGAAAACGGGCTTACACTTAATGTTTTGCCATCAGCCTTAATGGTGGCGGCTAAATTACTAATCACGTACTTTTCATACAACAAACTTCCAATATTAACGTTACCTTGAGCCAATACCGTTTTAAGCGCAGATAAATCAGCAGGTTTAGTTGAAGGTGCGCTTGGTTTGCTAGGTTTTTGCGTACCCAATAGTTTATTTAAATCTAGTTTATCAGCAGTTAAATTAAACTTAACGTTAGCTTGTTTAAAGCCAACCACGCCAACATCTCCCTTGATATTGCTACCATCAATATTGGCATTTAAATTTACGTTGGCTATTTCTTTGTTTGCTTCAACGTGGGCATTGACGTTAAAGCCTAATTTGGCCGCGCCATTGGGCAAGGCAGGGTCTTTAATATCTACATTGCCCGCAAACTTGGGTAAATCAAACACCAGCGTTTCTAGGTTGCCCTTAAACGGTGATGAAAACTTGCCAGACAATGAACGCGCACCTTGTTTTCCAGAAATATCACCCGAAATACCAGAGCTTTCAAATGCCTTGGGTGAGCCTTTTAAATCAGCCAAAGTAAGTTTGGCGGTGATGTTGTCATCACCCTCTTTACTTGTCAGCTCAACATTAACCTCTTTGCCACTGACTTCATCTTGTTTTGCTACCACTTTTGGTGCAGTTAAATTAAGACTGAGTTCTTTACCTTGCATATCGGCTTTGACCACCAACTTGAGGCCATCCACCATAAACTCGCCCACTTCAGGCTTAGCATCCACATCGCCAGATACTTTTAAATCTAGCTTGCTTATACTATCTACACTGCCCTGAATAGCAGCGTCTAAGCCTTTTGCACCAAATATTTTTTTCTCAGCATCTGCTAGCAACGTACCTTTCAGCTGAATATTGGCATCCATTTTTGGGTTATCGCCCACTGCATGTAACGATGCATCTAATTTAATTGGCTCGTTTTTAGCAATATGCCCAGTGGTGAGATGCATGTTGTCAAACTTAAAGTGGCGATT
>CAYXGE010000044.1:0-1738 GCA_964464435.1 uncultured Methylophilaceae bacterium | reverse complement strand
TTTGGCCAAAAAGCTAATTTAATATCGCCATCAATAGTCAGAGTACGTTGCTTTTTTTCTTGTACCGTTTTAATGATGAGTTCTTTATAGTCATTGGGGTTAAATGTTGCAGCAAAAATACCCACCGCCACCAATACTAAGGCGATTAAACCGCCTAAGCCATATGCACCGTATTTAATGAATTTTGTCATGATTTTCTCTGATGATTATGCTGTTTATTAATATACAAACAGCATCTAATAAAGTTCCAACTATTTTAACGTGAACGTCTAAATTCCGAAATACAACAACACTGCAAAGCCAAATACAATGCGGTAATAGGCAAAAGGTTTAAAGTCATGGCTTGAGACGTATTTCACCAACACATTAATAGCCACTAAAGCCGATAAAAAAGCCGTTATAAAGCCAGCCGCCATGATTGGTACATCGCCAGCATCAAACAATGACCAACTCTTAGTCATATCATAAGCGGTGGCGGCCATCATCACTGGCACCGCTAGAAAGAATGAAAACTCAGTAGCTGCAGTGCGCGAGAGCCCAAATAGCATGCCGCCCATAATGGTTGCCCCTGCGCGCGACACGCCAGGAATTAAGGCTAAGGCTTGTGCAAAACCTACTTTAATGGCTTGCGAAATGGATAAATCATCTGCAACATGGGTTTGCGCAACTGGCAACTTACGCTCAATAAAGAGCATGATAAAACCGCCAATAATTAATGCAATGGCCACTGATATTGGGTTAAACAACAAGGCCTTGATCTGCTTGTGAAACGCCAAACCTATGAGTGCTAAAGGTAAAAAAGCGACAAATAAATTCAAAATCATTTGTTGTGACTTTTTTTCGCCCAAGTTAAGCACCAAATGCATAAACTTAGCGCGATACTTCCATACTACTGCCAAAATCGCACCCAGTTGAATTACTATTTCAAACACATCGCGTTTTTCTTTGCTTAAAAAGTCCATAGCTTCACCCGCCACAATTAAATGACCAGTGCTACTGATAGGCAAAAACTCTGTAGCTCCCTCAACCAAGCCCATGATAATTGCTTTAATTATTACAAATATTTCCATTACTATTTACCTAAAATAGACAACATCCAACAGTTTAACAAACAAAAAGGGCGCTTATAGAAAAAGCGCCCTTTAAATACCAACAATTTTTACTTACTTAAGCATGCCCAACACTTTGCTTAACATGTCACCCTCGTTCGCTGGCAATGTGCCATCTGGTGTCAATTTATCCACAACGCCAGGCAAATGCTCTGCCAATTGGCTACTTAATACTTCTGGTGAAATACCAAATTTGCCTGCAATCTCTGCTAATTGGCCATTACCCAATACCGCGCTGATTTGCTCTGGAGAAATAGGTAAATTTTCACCTTTACCTACCCAAGAAGCTGCTTGCTCGGCTAAACCACCCTGATTAAATTTCTCTAAAACACCGCTTAAACCACCATTTTGGTTGAGTAAATCCATGGCCACTTGCGCCATGCCACCGCTTTGACCACCCAACACCTTACCCATGACTGCACCAGCAATACTATCTAACAAACCCATGTTGTTTCCCCCTTAAGATCGTTAAAAATCCAAACGAATAGCTTATCTTAAAAACGCTCGTTGGTGCGTAAATATCGCCATTGCCCCTGCGGCAATTTACCTAAATTTACACTGCCTATGCGCACTCTTTTAAGCCCCACTACATGCAAACCCACCAACTCACACATTCTTCTGATTTGGCG
>CAYXGE010000043.1:6984-16157 GCA_964464435.1 uncultured Methylophilaceae bacterium | reverse complement strand
ACTAAGTTGTTTAATAGCATATTCTGCTTTTGAGGCCTCTGAACGGTTTGTAAAAGCTATGACTTTAAGCAGAGCTTTTGGTGGGTGTGTGCGTGTATATTTTGCCCCTTTGCCAGAGACATGTGTTTGGTATCTGGCTGCTACATCTACAGTAATGCCTGTGTAAATACTGCCGTTATTACATTCTAAAAGATATACATACCAAGGCTTTGTGGACATGTTGTTAAATTGGTCTAGTTAGCCTTGATGTCTGATTTGCCCGTGTACGAGTGTGTAACGTACCTTTCCCTGTAGCTCTAGGCCTAAAAAGGGTGTGTTTTTGCCTTGGCTATGCAAGCTTTCACGGGTGATTTGCCAGTAGTGTTCGGGGTCAAAAATGCATATGTCGGCATCTGCATTTACGCTTAAATGCCCAGCGTTGATACCAAGTATTTGCGCTGGTTGGCAGGTGATGCGTTTAATTGCTTCAGATAAGCTGAGTTTTTCTTGTTGCGCCCATTTAAGCGCAAGAGGTAGTAACAGTTCTAAGCCTGTTGCACCAATTTCTGATTCTGCAAAAGGCAGTAGTTTTGCGTCATCATCAACTGGCGTATGGTCTGAACAGATGCTGTCTATAGTGCCATCTTTAACGCCTGAGCTAAGCGCATCTCGGTCACGTTGGTGGCGCAATGGTGGGCTTAGGTGGCAATTGGAATTAAAAAAGCCGATATCATGCTCTGTGAGGTGCAAGTGATGCGCGCTTACATCACAGCTTACTTGCATGCCTTTGCGTTTGGCCTCGCGCACCATTTCTACGCCTTCACGGGTTGAGAGTCTGCATAAATGAATTTTGGCGCCAGTCTCTTGGCTTAATCTTAGTATGGTAGCAATCGCTAGCGCTTCAGCTGCAGCAGGAATCCCCTTAAGCCCGAGCCTTGAAGCAACTTCACCATCATGCGCTACCCCATTATGTGCTAAAAATGCCTCTTCTGGACGTAACCAAATAGTAAAGCCAAAAGTAGCCGCATATTGCATGGCGCGCCACAATACTTGCGTATCAATGAGTGGTGCATCGGCTTGCGAAAAGCCTACACAGCCTGCATCGCGCAGTTCATTCATTTCTGTCAGTGCTTTGCCTTCTAGGCCAGTGGTTAAAGCCCCTAGCGGATATACGCGGGCAAGATTGAGTTGTTTGGCACGGTGCTTAAGCATTTCTACTAAGCCTGGCACATCAAGTACTGGGTGCGTGTCTGGAGGGCAAGCTAAACTGGTGACACCACCTGCCATAGCGGCATGCATTTCACTGGCAAGGGTTGCTTTATATTCTTCACCTGGCTCGCGCAGTCTGGCTGAAAGGTCAACCAAGCCTGGACAGACGACTAGGCCAGTAGCATCAATGACCTGATTAGCAACAAAATCAGCTGGCGCTTGGCCGATACTCGCAATTTTGCCTGCGACAATAAATACATCTTGCTTGGCATCTATATTATTTTTTGGGTCAATTAGGCGCCCGTTTTTAATGGTTATTTTCATGTACTGCTCCCCACACTTCCTGCAAGTATGCTCATGACAGCCATGCGCACGGCAATACCATATGTGACTTGTGGCAGAATGACTGACTGTTTTCCATCGGCAACAGACGAGTCAATTTCAACACCACGGTTCATTGGTCCAGGGTGCATGACGATGGCATCTGGTCTGGCCAAAGAGAGTTTTTCTGCAGTTAAGCCATAGGTTTTAAAAAACTCTTGTGAGCTTGGTAATAGCGCACCTGCCATACGTTCATTTTGCAAGCGTAGCATCATGACAACATCCACATCTTTAAGGCCTTGTTTCATGTCATGAAATACATGCACGCCCAATTTTTCAACATCGGTGGGCAGTAAAGTTTTAGGCGCAATCACGCGAACTTCTGGTACTCCCAGTGAGGTGAGCACATGAATATCTGAGCGGGCGACGCGCGAGTGCAGAACATCACCCACAATGGCGACGCGCAAATTGTGCATATCAGGTTTGTAATGACGAATGGTAAAGGCATCTAACAAGCCTTGTGTGGGGTGTGAATGGCGCCCATCACCAGCGTTAATAACATGAATCTCTGGCCCAACGTGCTTGGCTATGAGGTGTGCCGCACCCGATTGGCTGTGCCTAACTACAAACATATCGGTATGCATAGCAATGAGGTTATCAACGGTGTCTAAAATAGTTTCACCTTTAGATTGCGACGACGTGTTGACGTTAAGGTTGAGCACGTCTGCAGAGAGCCGTTTGGCGGCAATTTCAAAGGTGGTGCGAGTGCGGGTGCTGTTCTCAAAAAAGATATTACAGACGGTTTTGCCGCGTAATAGGGGTACTTTTTTCACTTCTCTTTCAGCGACCCCTACAAACGACTCTGCGGTATCTAAAATTTCTCTAATGATTCTTGCTGGTAAGCCTTCAATCGAAAGCAAGTGTTGTAATTTACCGTCTGCTGTCAGTTGCGGGTTGTACATTAGTGGCTTTTCTCCAAGGTCAGGTGAAAGCGGCCATCTTCTTGGCGCTGTAATTGTAGGCTTTGGTCGGCTGGTAATTGCATTTGCATGACGCATACTTGCGGCACGATTGGTAGTTCACGTCCACCACGGTCTACCAGCACGGCAAGACTAATGCTAGCTGGCCTGCCATAATCAAATAGTTCGTTCATGGCGGCACGCACAGTGCGACCTGTATAAAATACATCATCAATTAAGATAATGTGTTTGCCTTCTACATCAAAGGGAATTTGTGAAGGAATATTTTCTTTGTGTAAGCCACGTTTGGCAAAGTCGTCACGATAAAACGATACATCCAAAATGCCATGCGGTATGCATGGGTTTAGCATGGGCATTAAACGCTCGGCTAGCCATGCGCCTCCACTGTATATGCCCACAATAGCGGAGTTCTCTTTAATTAAGGGTTGAATCTGTTTTGCAAAGGCATCAAACAGTTGTTCAGCATCTGGCATTGTGTTGGGTTGTGTCATGACAAGCTATCAAAATAAGATTGTAAAATATGCTGAGCGGCTACCGCATCTAACATGGGTTTTTGTTTGCGGCCATGCACATGCATTTGTTTGAGTGACTGGCTAGCTTCTGCAGAGCTATAACTTTCGTCTACCATGGTCACAGGTAAACCAAATCGTCCATTCAGTCTGCGAGCAAATTTAGTACACAGTGGTGCGAGTGTGTGCTCACTGCCATCTTGAGTGATAGGTAAGCCGACAACAAACATGCTAGGCTGCCATTCTGCTATTAGCTTGCTAATTGAGGCAAAACGAATGTCGTTAGATTCGCTGTCAATAGTAGTTAAAGGGTGTGCGATACCAAGTAAATGTTCTCCCATCGCAACGCCAACGCGTTTTTCCCCAAAATCAAAGGCAAGTACACAACCCTGTGTAACTTGCCTTGGTGAGCTTGCAGGGGCGAGTGCGTCAATAATCTGCATTAGGCGTGCCCAGCCTGTTCAGAAAGTTGTGAAAAGTCTACGCCAAGTAAATGCATCGCCGCGTTGAGCTTGTGTTCTGTTGGGGTATCAAAAATTACATGCTCATCTGCTTTAACTGAAAGCCATGCATTTAAACGCATTTCTTCTTCTAGTTGGCCAGCAGACCAGCCAGCGTAGCCTAGCGTGACAATCATTTTTTCAGGGCCATTGCCATTGGCTACAGCCTCTAAAATGTCTTTAGATGAAGTAAGAGCTGTATCGCCATGCACGGCAATAGTCGATTGCCAGTTGCCAGCAGGCTTGTGCAATACAAATCCATGGTCTAACTGCACTGGGCCACCAAAATGCACAGGTTTTTTTGCGACTGAGGAATTATTAAGCGCTAGTTTGATTTGCTCAAAAAGCTTTTCTAGTGGCATGTCTGTGGGGCGATTAATCACCACACCCATCGCGCCATCTTGATTATGCTCACAAATGTAGGTGAGCGACTTGGAAAAATAAGGGTCTTGCATGGCAGGCATGGCAATGAGGAAATGACCAGTTAGATTTATATTTTCCACAGGCTTATTATCTCACAATTTGGTATGAATTTCACGCTTTTAAAACGCTTAACTTTCTGATTCTAAATAACTCACGACTTCTAAACCAAAGCCTATCATGCTTGGCATTTTTCGTGGGGTAGCCATCAGTTGCATTTTGCGTACCCCTAAATCTAGCAATATTTGTGAACCAATGCCGTAATTTCGTAAATCTTGTTTTTGCCGCACGGGCTCATCAGCATGCGCAATTCGATTAACTAAATCTTGGGCACTTTCATTGCTTCTTAACAACACCATGACACCGCAATCAGCTTGGCTAATAGCATGCATCGCTTTTAAGGCGTTCCATGAGTGTGAGCGACTACTACTATCTAGCAAATCAAATACTGAAAGCGGTTCGTGCACTCTGACTAAGGTTGCTTTATCTGCACTGGGTGTGCCTTTTACAATTGCTAAGTGTGTTTCATTAGCAATCTTATCTGCATAGGCAATCAAGCGCATGGTGCCATATGGCGTTTCAATGTCACGCTCTGTGGCCCGCTCAATCAGGCGTTCTGTTTCACTGCGGTAGTGAATTAAATCTGCAATGGTGCCAATTTTAAGTTGGTGCTCGCGAGCAAATTCAATGAGATCAGGCAAACGAGCCATGCTACCATCGTCTTTTAAAATTTCACAAATCACTGCGGCGGGTTCTAAACCTGCTAATGCCGCTAAATCACAACCTGCTTCGGTATGACCAGCGCGCACTAGTACGCCACCATTTTGGGCAGTGAGCGGAAAAATATGCCCAGGACTTACTATATCTTTTGATGTGGCGTTTTTTGCCACCGCCGCTTGTATGGTGCGCGCGCGGTCAGCTGCTGAAATACCCGTAGTGACCCCTGTAGCGGCTTCAATAGATACGGTAAAGTTGGTACGCATGCTACTGCCATTGTTTTTAACCATAGATGGCAGATTCAGCTGTTTGCAACGTGTTTCTGACAGCGTTAAACAAATTAGGCCGCGCCCATGTTTGGCCATAAAGTTAATGTGTTCCGCATTGGCAAACTGTGCAGCAAGCACTAAGTCACCTTCGTTTTCACGGTCTTCTTCATCCACCAGAACCACCATGCGGCCAAGGCGTATGTCTTCAATAATGTCTTTTGCTGAGCTAATGGTCATTTGTTTGCCGTTGATATATTTTGCGCGTTATCCCACTCTGTCATGCGTTGTAAGTAGCGTGCTACTAGGTCAATTTCAATATTCACCGCTTGCCCAATACTAGCGTGCTTAAACGTGGTATGTTCAATTGTGTGTGGTATAAGATTGATGCTAAACGTGTCATTTTCAAGGGCATTAATGGTTAAACTGACGCCATTAATAGCCACAGAGCCTTTGACAGCAATATAGCGCATGAGTGAATTGGGTGCACGCACTACCAGTAACCAGCAATCAGCCACAGCATCAAATTTTACAATTTCACCTACGCCATCCACATGTCCGCTGACTAAGTGCCCGCCAAGCCTATCAGAATAGCGCAGTGCCTTTTCTAAGTTGACATGTCCATGCCCTTGTAAACCAGCTGTGCATGATAACGTTTCTTTCGAAACATGCACATCAAAAGTGTGTTCATCAAATGCAGTGACGGTAAGGCAAACGCCGTTTACTGCAATGCTGTCGCCCAGTTGTACATCATCAAGCGCAAGTGAGTTAGCATCAATACTGAGCTTGAGGTCGTCAGCCAAAGGGGTGCTTTGCGCGATTTTACCAACGGCTTGTATTATTCCTGTAAACATAGTGTAATTCGTACTAACGTGAAATTGCGAAACAAGCAATATTCTATCAGGTATCGTTACGAGGCACTTTCAAAAATGTATTTTTCATTTCCCAACTTGCTTGCAATTGGATGTTTGCTCATCTCTAATTTGGCGTGTGCTGATTACGATGGGTTAACTTACGATGCAAGAGAAGATGTGAAAGCATTTGTTGCTGAGATGGTACAACAACATGGTTTTGAACATGAAAGTTTAATCAATGCCTTTGCGCAAACTAGATTTCAGCCTTCAGTGATTAAAGCCATTACCCCTCCAGTAAACCCAATAAAAGTTCGCTCTTGGGAGCGCTACAAACCACGTTTTGTAAACAATATTCGTATTTCGCGGGGTCAGCAATTTATGCAAACCTACGCCCAAGATTTAAAGCGTGCGCGTGAACAATTTGGCGTACCAGAAGAAGTGATTGCGGCCATTATTGGTGTGGAAACAGTGTATGGCAGTAACACTGGCAACTACCGAATTATGGATGCACTGACCACATTAGCGTTCGATTATCCGCGCCGTGCTGACTACTTTAAAGAGGAGTTAGTGCAGTATTTATTGCTCACGCGTGAGCAAAGTCTAGATTATTTTTCTATGCTAGGATCATACGCTGGCGCTATTGGACTACCGCAGTTTATGCCCACTAATGTGCGCACTTTAGCTGTCGATTTTGATGGTGATGGTGTAATTGATTTGCGCAACAACCCAGTAGACGCGATTGGTTCTGTGGCCAAATATTTACAGCATTATGGTTGGCAAGCCAATGCACCGATTGCCAAACCTATTCAATTTAAAGCAGAAGTTCCAACCGCCTTAACAGAAAGTATCTTGCCTGCGCTCACTGTGGCAGATATTCAAGCATATGACTTTGTTGTAGATGAGCCTGTTACGCATGAGCAGAATTTTGCTTTGTTGCCCTTAGAAACCCCCAATAGAGCTACTGAATATTGGTTGGGCTTTAACAATTTTTATGTCATCACGCGTTACAATAAGAGCACTTTTTACGCCATGAGTGTATTGCAATTGGCGCAGGCCATTAAGCCAAGAACCCCCTAAATATTTTTATGCAGCTTCCTTTTGAATTGTTTGTTGGTTTACGCTACACCAAAGCGAAACGTAAAAACCATTTTATTTCCTTTATTTCACTCACCAGTATGATAGGGATTGGCCTAGGTGTGGCTGCTTTGATAGTGGTGTTATCTGTGATGAATGGGTTTCAAACCGAGTTAAGAAGTAGCATATTAGGTGTGGCCTCACACATTGAAGTTTCAACATACAACAATGCCTTGGCTGATTGGCAAGGTGTTTCGCAAGAAATCGCTAAACAGCCAGGGGTTGAAGCCAGCGCCCCTTACATTAATGCGCAAGGCATGCTCAGTTATCGTCAATATGTGCAAGGTGCCATTGTGCGAGGCGTATTGCCTGATACTGAAAGTAAAGTGAGTAATCTTGCACGCAATATGCAAGTAGGCGATTTAACAGCGCTTAAAGCAGGTGAGTTTAATATCGTGCTTGGTTATAAGTTGGCGCGCATGCTTGGTGTAAATGTAGGTGAAAAAGTCACCATTATGGCACCGCAGGGGCAATATACACCTGCTGGTGTGGTGCCTCGTATTAAGCAATTTAATCTAGTAGGTTTATTTAACACGGGTAATGATAGTTTTGATACTGCGCTGGCTATCATACATTTAGATGATGCTGCAAAGCTATATCGTATGGATGCCCAAGTGTCTGGTCTGCGTCTTAAATTACAAGATTTATTTCAAGCGCCTAGCATTGCAAAACAACTCACTGAACGTTTAAACATGCATGGTGAAAACAATGGCTCGCAATACTATGTGAGCGATTGGACTGAGCAAACTAATTTATTTAAAGCCATTGAGATGGAAAAGCGAGTCATGTTTATTATCTTGACCTTAATTGTAGCGGTCGCTGCTTTTAATATTGTCTCCACGCTGGTGATGGCGGTAACCGATAAACGCGCTGATATTGCCATATTGCGTACATTTGGCGCGACTCCAACGAGCATTATGAATATTTTTATTATTCAAGGCGCGCTTATTGGCATAATTGGCACCGTGGTTGGGGCAGTTGTTGGGGTTGTTATTGCACTCAATATAGACGTCATTGTTCCCTTTATAGAAAGTTTGTTTGGTATCAAATTTTTGGCCTCGGATATTTACCAAATTAGTGAAGTGCCTTCAAAACTGCAATGGAGTGATGTGAGTATCATTGTGACCATCTCTTTTATACTCACATTACTTGCTACCCTTTACCCGAGCTATAAAGCGGCTAGAACTAATCCAGCTGAGGCATTACGCTATGAGTAATGTGTTATCTTGTAATGCGCTTAGCAAAACCTATCAAGGCCTTGATGTGGCAGTGCTTAACGGTATTGATTTAAGTGTTGATGTGGGTGAGCAAATAGCCATTGTTGGCACCTCTGGGTCGGGTAAAAGTACCTTATTGCATTTGCTGGGTGGCTTAGATACGCCTAGTGCTGGTGAAGTGAGTATAGCTGGTCAAACGTTATCAACAATAAGCGAGGCGCAAAAAGGGCATTTACGAAATCAGCACTTAGGTTTTGTTTATCAATTTCATCACCTTTTACCTGAGTTTACCGCTTTAGAAAACGTTGCCATGCCCTTGCTGATTAGACGAATGCCTAAACTACAAGCCATGCAAGAAGCCGCTGAAATGTTGAAACAAGTTGGTTTGGCGCACCGTACACAACATATGCCTGGTGAAATGTCTGGTGGTGAACGACAACGTGCTGCAGTGGCAAGAGCATTAGTCACGCGTCCACGTTGTATTTTGGCGGATGAACCTACAGGAAACCTAGATAGAACGACTGCGCAAGCCGTATTCGATTTGTTATTAGAACTTAATCAAGCGCAGGGCACTAGTTTGGTGGTGGTCACGCATGATATGAGCTTAGCGGCCAAGCTTAAACGTCAGTACACCTTGCAAGATGGGCGCTTGCAAGCCATTTCATTGTAATTTTAGATGATTTTAAACGCGCTGATGTTTGTAGTCGGTGCATGGGCTTTCCAGCAAATGGCAAGTTTGCCCAGTATGACTTGGGCGCTGAGTTTAATACCACTTATTGCCGCCATAATAGTTGTACGCCGTTTACCTGCAATACTATCTGTCCTGTTGGGGTTCTTGCTTGCTTTTGCGCTGGGTTTTAGTTGGGCAATGAGCATGGCGCATTGGCGTTTGGCAGATGCATTGCCCAGCCAATGGGAGCAAAAAAATATTGAAATTGTAGGGGTAATAGCCAGCCTGCCCCAGCACACTGAGCGAGGCACACGTTTGCGCTTTGATGTTGAAAAAGTGCTGACTGCAGGAGCGCAAGTGCCAAGTACGATTTCATTGGTGCATTATGCTCAAGACT
>CAYXGE010000043.1:0-6884 GCA_964464435.1 uncultured Methylophilaceae bacterium | reverse complement strand
AGTCTCAGTTGCCTGTGTTGCAAGCTTTGGCCATTGGTGATGATGACAATATTGCGCTAAAGGATTGGCAGGTATTTTTAAATACAGGCACCAATCATTTAATGAGTATTTCAGGGCTGCATATCACCATGTTGTCTGGCTTGGTGTATGCGCTGGTGCTCATGCTTTGGCGCAGACAAGAACGATTATGTTTAGCCTTACCCGCACACAAAGCGGCCACCCTTATTGGGCTAATATTTGCTGTTGCTTACGCATTGTTAGCTGGATTTTCTGTACCGACACAACGCACTTTGTATATGCTCATCGTATTTGCATGGGCGCTATGGCTTAACAAACCAATCGCGCTATCAAAAGTGCTTGTTTATGCGCTTTTGCTGGTGGTGTTGCTTGATCCGTGGGCGGTCATCGCCGCTGGTTTTTGGCTTTCATTTGGCGCGGTAGCTATCATGGCGTATGCCCTTAACGCAAGGCTATCGCGCGTAAACTGGCTCAAAGAGCTGGCGCTAAGTCAGTGGGCTGTCACTCTAGGGTTGTTGCCGTTTTTGTTGATGATGTTTGGGCAGGTTTCTATTATTTCGCCTGTAGCCAATGCCTTGGCAATTCCCGTCATAAGTTTGTTGGTTGTGCCACTGACCTTGCTTGGTGCATTACTACCTATTGATTGGGCATTGCATTTGGCGCATGCGCTTATGGCCTTATGTATGCAATCTCTGACTTGGATGGCGAGTCTACCGCTGGCCAGCTGGCAACAGCAATCACCTCCAACTTGGACGTTTGTCCTTGCCGTTATTGGGCTGTTGTATGCTTTTTTACCTAAAGCTGTACCACTCAGGTGGATGGGTTATCTGTGTCTATTGCCGATGTTGCTTATTAAGCCAATACCGCCAGCCTATGGTGCTATGCAGGTTGTTGTACTCGATGTGGGTCAAGGCTTGGCGACCGTGATTAAAACGCAACAACACACCTTGCTTTATGATACTGGCGCACAATATTCAGCAGAGAGTGACGCTGGTGGACGTGTCGTCTTGCCCTATTTGAGAGGTGAGGGTATTACAAAAGTGAGTGGTATTGTGTTGAGTCATGATGACAATGACCATACAGGAGGTGCTATGTCAGTAATGGCAGACTTGCCTGTATCTTGGGTGCTGAGTTCGCTACCCGCTGCACACCCTTTACTGCAAGGAAAACAACATCAACCATGTGTGGCAGGGCAAGCATGGCAGTGGGATGGTGTGTTGTTTGAAATACTCTATCCCGCGCTACTAGGTGAGGCAAATTTGAGTGATAACAACCAAAGTTGTGTGCTTAAAGTGACCAGCCAATATGGTAGTCTATTACTCACTGGCGATATTGAAAAAGAGGCTGAGCATGCCTTGGTAACAAGTTCACACGCCGCTAATTTGTCGTCAGATGTACTGGTGGTGCCTCATCATGGCAGCAAGACCTCATCAACACAAGCGTTTATTGAAGCAGTGAATCCGGGGGTGGCCATTTCCACCACAGGCTATCTTAACCGCTTTAAACACCCTAAGTTTGAAGTGGTTAATCGCTACCTTGAGCAAGGCGCAAGTCATTATCAGTCAGACCATGCGGGTGCGGTGATTATTCATTTTGACAATGCCAATAGCTACGAAATTAGCGCATGGAGAAGGCTTAAGCCACGTTATTGGCATGATGTCTATTAATCTAAATAGTTGCTAAAAAACCGCTACCACGCTAAAGTAGCGGGACTTGAAATTTTAAGGAATCACCACGTGTTAGAGATTATTAAAGCGGCGGGTTGGCCAGTATATCCACTCATTATTGCTTCTATTATTGCTGTTGCCATTATTGTCGAGCGCCTGTGGGTGCTGAGACAAAATGTGGTTGCGCCTGACACATTATTGGCCGAGGTAAGCAAAATGGTAGCGCAAGGCGGTATTACCAAAGAAAACTGCGCAAAATTACAACAACATTCGCCACTTGGTGAAATTTTTGCCAGCGCACTACTTAATGCTAAAAATTCACGTGAAGTGATTAAAGAGTCTATTGAAGAAACTGGCCGTGCCGTTACGCATAAGCTTGAAAGAGGCATTAGTACACTCGGTACTATTGCCACTGTTTCGCCATTACTTGGTTTGCTGGGTACCGTTATTGGTATGGTGGAGTTATTTGGCGCATTTACAGAGTCAGGCCATGACGTAGCACAATTTGCGCGTGGTATTGCGGTAGCCCTATACAACACGGCTGGTGGTATCGTGGTGGCGGTGCCTGCAATGATTGCATATCGTTATTTCCGCTCTAGAATTGACGGCTTTATTATTGATATGGAACAGCAAGCCGTGAAATTAGTTGAGATTATTTCTGGCGAGCGCAAATAATATGAACTTTAGACGTGGGCAGCAGCATGAAGAGTTCGAGATGAATCTCGTTCCGCTGATTGATGTATTACTGGTGATTATTATCTTTTTAATTGTGAGCGCAACCTTTTCACGTACTAGCGAGTTGCAAATCAATTTACCAACAGCAGAAGCCAATACGCCGCAAGAAAAGCCATTAGTGGTCAACGTAGATATTGATGCATCAGGGCATTACCTTATTAATAATGCAGAAGTGTCTGATCCATCGGTTGATAATATTGGTCAAGCCTTGCGTAAGGCGGGTGGTGCGGGCAAAGAGCCTACTATTATTATTAATGCCGATGCTAAAGCTGAACACCAAAATGTCATTAATGTCATGGAGGCGGCGCGCGTAGTAGGCTTTACTCATATCACCTTTGCCACACAATCCAAGTCTGGCTCATAATCTTGGTGAGTTTCATTTAGCATATTCGTATGGCAAAAAAAATACCTGCTCAGGTATCTGTTAATCCACAATATACAGCCAAGCTTTTGTACATGCGCCTTCTGCGATATGCGCAAAAGCATTGGGGGGTATTCTTAATTGGCGTGGTTGCCATGGCGATTTACTCTGCCACCAATACTGGCTTTCTAGCCGCGATTAAAATGATTACTGACCAAGGTTTTGTAGGCAAACAAGCCGACAAAATGGCCATGTTACCCATAATGCTGTTTGGGTTACTCACTACCCGTGCACTTGCTGGTTTTTTAGCTAATTTTAGTATTCGCTGGGTAGCGCGCCGTGTAGTTGAAAAATTGCGTCTAAATTTGTTTGAAAAACTCATGGCTTTGCCTGTGAGTTTTTTTGATGGCAACTCAGTAGGGGAGCTCACTTCTAAAATTACTTATGACACCGAGCAAATGGCCAAGGCGGCAACAGGAATTGCTTTAAGTGTCATTAGAGATAGCTTAACCATCGTGGGGATGGTGGCTTATATGTTGTATCTAGATTGGAAACTCACCCTTATTTTTATGGTGGTTGCTCCAGCCATGGCCATATATATTCGTATGATGACCCCTAAATTGCGTGCCGCAGGTAAAGAAACCCAACAAACTGTAGGTGAAATGACACAAGTCTCTGAAGAGGCGATTTCAGGGCAACGCATGGTTAAGATTTTTGGTGGTGCAAGCTATGAGTTTGAGCGTTTTGCCAAAGTGGCTGGTAAAAATCGACACATGCAAATCCGTCTAGCACGGTTATCTGGGCTCAACAGTTTTGTCATTGAAATGCTCGCAGCCTTGGCCTTAGCGTTGGTGGTATTTTATTCGGTAGGGCATTTTACTGCTGGTGAGTTTGCTGCCTTTATTGGCGCGTTGCTCATGTTAATTGGCCCCATCAAAAGTCTTACGGGTATCAATGAAGATTTACAAGTGGGTCTAGCAGCTGCTTATAGTGTGTTCTCGCTAATGGATACAACGCAAGAGCAAGATGATGGTGCGCATACAATCCCAAGAGCCAAAGGTGAAATAGAGTTTAAGAATATTACCTTGCGCTATGAACATGCTAAACGCCCTGCACTTAATCAAATTAGTTTTCATTTAAAGCCAGGTGAAAAAATTGCGCTAGTAGGTCGCTCAGGTGGCGGAAAAACCAGCTTAGTTAATTTGTTGCCCCGTTTTTATGAGTTACAACAAGGCCTTATTTTATTAGATGGACTGGATGTGCGTGCACTTTCACTAGCGAGTTTAAGGCAACAGTTTTCTATGGTAAGCCAAGATGTTGTGTTATTTAATGACACGGTATTTAACAATATTGCATACGGTGCATTACGCAATGTGTCGCAAGAGCAGGTTATCGCAGCAGCCAAAGCAGCACATGCGTGGGATTTTATACAACATATGCCAGATGGCTTGCAAAGTGAAATTGGAGATAGAGGCGTGCGACTGTCTGGCGGTCAACGTCAGCGTATTGCCATTGCGCGCGCCATTTTAAAAGATGCGCCAATTCTATTGTTAGATGAAGCAACTTCAGCGCTCGATACGGAATCTGAGCAACATGTTCAGCAAGCTTTAGATACCTTAATGATGAATAGAACGACGATAGTCATTGCACATCGCTTATCTACGATTGAAAATGCCGATAGAATTTTAGTCATGGAACAAGGTGAAATTGTTGAGCAAGGCTCACATCAAGCGTTGCTTGAGCAAGAAGGGCATTACGCAAAGTTATACCGCAAACAATTTCATTAAAACGCCATGAACCTATACTCTATCAAGCATTTGATGGCAAGTTGGTTGCATAAGCAGTGGCAAATTATTTCACCATGGCACTTGCTACTAGTGCCAATTTCATTGTTATTTCTTTTGATAGTTAAGAGCCGCTTGGCTTTGTATCAATGTGGTTTTTTTAAATCCACGAAATTAGCTGTACCTGTCATCGTAGTAGGTAATATCACCGTTGGTGGTACAGGTAAGACGCCTTTAATTATCTATTTGGCGCGCGCTTTAACTGCGAAAGGTTATGCTGTAGGCATTATTAGTCGTGGCTACGGCGGTCAAGTGAGCGCTTGGCAAGAAGTCTTGCCGCACACAAGCGCAAGAGAGGTGGGTGACGAGCCAGTGCTGATTGCAAAAAGTACCCTGTGCCCAGTATTTGTTGGCAGTCGGCGCGTTAAGGTGGCGCAAGCCTTGTTAGAACAACATCCAAACTGTCAGGTGATTTTAAGTGATGATGGCTTGCAACATTATGCAATGCAGCGCGATATTGAAATTGCCGTGATAGATAGTACTCTCGGCTTAGGCAATCAAATGTTACTTCCAGCAGGCGCCTTGCGTGAACCTGCCACAAGGCTCAATAGTGTGAGTGCAGTCGTTTATAATGGCGAGAAACCAGTCTATCAAAAAGGCTATGCCATGCGCATGATGGTGCGTGGTTTTTATCAAGTGCTTGATACTAATAAAAGTTGTGAGCTATCTACCTTACAAAATCAACCATTGCATGCGGTAGCGGCAATTGGTAATCCAGAACGATTTTTTGCACAACTCAATCAGCTGGGCTTGCGTTTCAGTCAGCATGCATTTGTCGATCATCATGCCTTTAGTGCGCAAGATTTTGAGGCGTTTGGTGATGATTATGTCATCATGACAGAAAAAGACGCAGTAAAATGCCAGTTGTTTGCAAAACCTAATTGGTGGTTTATGGCGATAGATGCAAACGTTGAAGATGGCTTATTGACGCAAGTACTTAATCATTTAGAATCGTCAAATAAACGAGCAAACTAAAGGAACCTTATGGATACTAAATTATTGCAAATACTGGTCTGTCCGATTACAAAAGGCCCATTAATTTATAACAAAGCAAAGCAAGAGCTTATTTCCAAATCTGCGCGCTTGGCCTATCCCATTCGTGATGGAATACCAGTGATGCTTGAAGATGAGGCAAGAAAGCTAACACCAGAAGAAGTGGAGTAGGTTTGCATGACATTTAAAGTGGTCATTCCTGCGCGTTACGCCAGTACCCGTTTGCCCGCCAAGCCTTTGTTGGACATCGCTGGCAAGCCAATGGTGGTAAGAGTCGCAGAGCGGGCACAACAAAGTGGCGCTGATGAAGTGATTATTGCAACCGACCATCCGCAAATACTCTCCGTTGCAAAAGAACATGGATTGCAAGCCGTCATGACGCAAGTTCATCATGTGTCAGGCACAGATAGAATTGCAGAAGTGGCGCAAATCATGGCTTGGCATAGCGATGTGTTAGTCGTCAATGTGCAAGGCGATGAGCCTTTAATAGCCCCGGTACTTATTCAAGAAGTGGCAGAGCATCTGCAAACCCATGGTGATGCAGTGATGTCAACGGCATGTCATTTAATTCATGAGACTGAACAGTTTATTAATCCGAATGTAGTTAAGGTGGTGTTAGATAACAACGGTTATGCACTCTATTTTAGTCGTGCACCCATTCCATATCCGCGCGATGCTTTTAAAGTGTCCCAGCATATTCCACAAGGTATGGTCGCATATCGCCATATTGGTATATATGCCTACAGATCAGGTTTCTTAAATACCTATAACACACTTAAGCCTACCCAAATTGAAACGTATGAATCGTTAGAGCAGCTAAGAGTCTTGTCATATGGCTATAAAATTAGTGTCAGCATTACTGAGCATGCCCCTGCGGCTGGTGTTGATACCGAAGAAGACTTAATGCAAGTGAGAAAAATATTTGAAGCATAATTAAAACCTATCTTTATGTTTTAACTTATTAAATAAAATTACAAATAATTTTCTATTTAATTAGCCTCTAATTTTTCCGCGTTTCTCGTTGACACCATCATCAAAACTTTGCTATAGTCTCACCTCTCGACGACATCTAAACATATGATGAAGTTTCTGGCGCGGGGTGGAGCAGTCTGGCAGCTCGTCGGGCTCATAACCCGAAGGTCGTAGGTTCAAATCCTGCCCCCGCAACCAATTTAGAAATAAATTTTAGAATAGTAGTTGACGAGAATATCGAGGTCTGTATAATGCGCACCTCTCGTTGCTAAGGCGACGACATTACCTGAAATT
>CAYXGE010000042.1:7613-16264 GCA_964464435.1 uncultured Methylophilaceae bacterium | reverse complement strand
GCGAGTAATGGATTTTCTTCTTGCCAATATTCAGAAGCCATTTGCGCTAAATTGAGGCTTTGCGTTTTGATGTTGGCCGCTGTTTGACGTGCAAAATGAGAAATTTGATATGCGGCCACATCACCCACTACGTTACTTAAGTCTTCTTCTACTTGCCAAGACATGTTTCTAAGTACTTTAGTGACCTCTACTACTAGCTCTGTATTACCGTCAATCTGAACTGCCTGTGACGCTTGTTCATCGTTGGCAAGCATTCTTAAGGCGACTAAAAAGGGAATCTTTACACTTGCATCAATACTTGGTGACTCTCCACTCATGGCCATACTACCGTCTTCTAATATGGTTAAATTGGCCGCGACAGGGGGAATCTCAAAGCGAATAGATTGTCCTGCAAAGGGTTGAAGTAGCGGTGCCGCCCAACTATTCTGTGACATCACATGTTGTAAAACTTTGGTGAGCGCAGGCTTTAACATGCCAGTTTCCAGCCTTTATGTAAGGCAACAACACCCGCAGCAAGGTTGTAATAATCTACTTTTGCCAAGCCTGCTTCTTGCATCATTTGTTTGAGTGTTTCTTGGTCTGGATGCATACGAATAGATTCTGCAAGGTATTGATAACTATCAGCATCTTTAGCAAATAGCTTACCCATAATAGGCAATAGTTTAAAGCTATAAGCATCGTAAATGGGGGCAAGTGGTTTCCATATTTGAGAAAACTCCAACACTAATAAGCGACCACCCACTTTTAGTACGCGTTGCATTTCTTTTAATGCAAGGTCTTTGTTTGTCATGTTGCGTAAGCCAAACGCCACAATGACACAGTCAAAGTAAGCATCTGGGAAGGGTAGTTTTTCTGCATCGCATTGTAAGGTTGGTGCAACAATACCTTCATCCGCTAGGCGATCGCGCCCTACAGACAACATTGAGGCATTAATATCCGTGAGTATTACTTCACCTGATATACCTACTTTTTTGGCAAATAACTTAGATAAATCACCACTGCCACCAGCAACATCTAATACTCTATCCCCCGATTTTACGCCACTTACCTCAACCGCAAAACGCTTCCAACCACGGTGCATGCCCGCTGACATTAAGTCATTCATGAGGTCATAACTCCTAGCTACGGAGTGAAATACTTGCCCCACTTTTTTTGCTTTTTCACTGGCTTCAACGGTTTGAAATCCAAAGTGCGTTTTATGTTCATTACTCATGATGATGTCACTTTATGATGCGTTATAGGGGTTGTCTGGCTTACGAATTACGCCAGCGGCATCTAACTTGCCAATATATTCAAGCCATAAGGCCTCATAATCGCGGCCAAGTTCATAAAGATAGTCCCAAGAATACAAACCTGTATCATGACCATCAGAAAAAATAAGTTTGATTGCATAGTTGCCAACGGGCTCAATACCGACAATATTTACATTTTCTTTGCCAATTTGCAGTACTTCTTGGCCTGCGCCATGCCCACGTACTTCAGCTGAAGGAGAATAAACACGCAAAAACTCACACGACAGCATGCAAGTCATGTTGTTATCAAATATAATCTCTAAAGCACGCGTTGCCTGATGCAAACGAATGTCTGTAGGTCTTGGTGAGTTTTGATTTAGTCCAGCCATAAAGCATATTTTAACTAAATTTAGTGGTTTACAGCAGCATTATTGTGCTTAATTAATTTAATAATTAACCGTTTATTCGTTTAGTTAAACCATTTATCTGAAATTTTAATTAGATAACCATTTTATACCTATGATTTATTTGAATTTTTGAAAAATCATGATACATTAACGTTAAATCCCTATAAATAGGATAAAAAATGGCAGAAAATCAGCTTGCAGGACAATTTGCAGCCTACAGTTCATGGCGCAAAGCTCTTGTTGATACCATTTGCGATTATCGCAGTTGGTTAAATGAACAAGAGCTCAATGACGGACAAATTGACCAACGTATTGGTCAATTGTTAGAACGTCTGCGTGAGGACAAACTCAATGTCGCATTTGTGGCTGAATTTTCACGTGGTAAATCTGAGCTGATTAATGCAGTGTTCTTTGCTGGTTTCGGCCAACGTCTTTTGCCATCAAGCGCCGGACGCACCACGATGTGTCCAACAGAACTGCTTTACGATAAAAGTAAGCCTACCTCATTACAGTTATTGCCAATCGAAACGCGTACTTCTGACGCAACTACGAGTGAATACAAACGCTATCCTGATGAATGGAAAGTGTTTGAATTTTCTGTTGATGACAATAACAGCATGGTTGAAACTTTTAAGGAAGTTAGCCGAACTAAGAAGGTGAGTGCAGAAGACGCTGAACGTTATGGTCTATATGACCCAAGTAATTCAGATGATGCAATGAATCTCAATAGTGACGGTACAGTTGAAGTGCCATGCTGGCGTTATGCCATGATTAACTTCCCGCATCCACTTCTTGAGCAGGGTTTAGTTATTTTAGACACCCCAGGTTTGAATGCGATTGGTACAGAGCCAGAACTAACGCTTAATATGCTACCAAATGCGCATGCGGTATTATTTATTCTAGCGGCTGATACTGGCGTGACGAAGTCTGAAATTGACGTATGGCGTCAATATATCAGTGGAAAACGCTGGAAGCAAAAAGGCCGTTTGGCTGTACTTAATAAGATTGATGGTCTTTGGGATGAGCTTAAAGATGAAGCAGAAATTCAAAAAGAGCTAGCAAAGCAAGTCACAACAAGTGCTGATTTACTTGGCTTGGAAAAAAATCAAATTTTCCCAATTTCAGCGCAAAAAGGCTTGTTGGCTAAAGTCAATGGAGATGATGCTTTACTTAATCGTAGTCGCTTGCCAGAGCTAGAAAAAGCCCTGTCTGATGAACTGATTCCATCTAAAAAAGAAATTGTGCGTGATAACACGCAAGGTGAAATTGAAGATTTAGTTAATAACACCAGCATGATTCTTGAGGCACGTATCTCAGGCTTGAATGAGCAACTAGAAGAGCTTAAAGGCTTGCGTGGCAAGAACGAAGATGTGGTTGAGCATATGATGTCCAAAGTAAAAGTGGACAAAGAAAACTTTGAAAAAGGCTTACAACGCTTTCAAGCGTTGCGTAGTATTTTTTCACAACAAACTAATCAGCTTTTTACGCTGTTGGGAATGGAAGCCCTACGCAATAAAGTTCACAGCACGCGTACCACTATGATTGAGGCTAACTTTACTAAGAATATTCGTGGTGCCATGGATGATTTCTTTAGTGAGTTAAGAGGGCGTTTAGTCAAATCTGATGAGCAGATTGATGAAATTAAACGCATGATGGATGCCATGTATGAAAAGTTTGCAAAAGAGCATGGCTTAAGAAAATCTGATGCGCCGGCATTTAATACTTTGCGTTATCAAAAAGAAATTGCAAAACTTGAGCGCTCATATAAAGAGCAGTTTGATACTGCGCTCAATATGATAGTCAATGAAAAAATGACGCTTACCTCTAAATTCTTTGAAACCTTGGCTAGCCGAGTGATTCATGTGTATGAGGTGGCGAATAAAGATGCAGAAAATTGGTTGAAAGCCGTTATAGCACCTATGGAGACACAAGTGCGTGAGCATCAACTGCAATTGCGCCGTCGCTTAGAAAGTATTAAACGTATTTACCAAGCAACAGATACTTTAGAAGACCGTATTGGCGAACTTGAGGGTATGGAAAAAAGTATTCATGTGCAACTTTCTGAACTTAAAATTCTGCGTCAGCACTTAAAAAATGCGCTTAATTTTGAAGAAAGTGCTAATAATGGTAGCTCAAATAAAGCGGCATGACATTTTCAACTTTAGTTTTTTTATTTGCACTGACGTTTATTTTTATCGCAATTGCCGCTTATGGTATTTTTTGGTCAGTAAAGTCAGGACAATTTGATGATTTAGAAGGGCCTGCTCAGCGAATTTTAATGGATGATGATGATCCTATGATTCCCTTTAATCGCTTGAAAGCAGAGCAAAAACAGACTACAATGCCGCAAAATTTTAAGGACTCAACATGAAAAAGTTTTTTACCTTTGACAGTTTGCCAATGACCATCGTAGTAGGGTTAATTGTATGGTCTTGGATTAGCATTCTCTCTGTAATTTTATTTGCTTAAATTCAGATGAACAGAGAAATAAAAAAAGCTGCCTTTGAGGCAGCTTTTTTATTTTGTTAAGTTTAGAATATAAGTTATCGAATAATCGATTTCATTTTTGCCATGGCTTTTTGCTCAATTTGACGAATACGTTCTGCTGAAACGCCATACTCAGCCGCTAATTCATGTAAAGTGGCTGATTCACCACTTTCATTCAACCATCTAGCTTGCACAATGGCTCTACTACGCTCATCTAAACTTGCTAGCGCTTGTGCCAAATCTTCCATTTTATTAGTTTCTTGCTCTAGATCAGCTAGTAATTCTGAAGGCTCACTATGCGGAGCTTGTAAATATGCAATGGGGTTATAAGCATCTTCATCATCGTCCACGCTGCCATCAAGTGAGATTTCATGACCGCCAAGACGAGACTCCATTTCTACGACTTCTTCAGGTTTAACATTAAGCTCTTTAGCAATATGCTCAACTTCGTCAGGTTGAAGCGTGTCAATACCTTGTTTCATACTACGTAAATTAAAAAATAATTTACGTTGAGATTTTGTTGTAGCAATTTTGACTAAGCGCCAATTACGCACGATGTATTCATGAATCTCAGCTTTAATCCAGTGAATAGCAAAAGAGACTAAGCGTACACCACGCTCTGGGTCAAAGCGTTTAACCGCTTTCATTAGCCCAATATTACCTTCTTGAATTAAATCGTTTTGTGGCAATCCATAACCAGAGTAGCTACGGGCAATACTTGCAACTAGGCGCAAATGTGACATGACTAACTTTTTAGCAGCTTCGAGATCATTGTGCAACTTGAGTTTCATCCCATACTCGTACTCTTCCTCCGCAGATAATAAAGGAAGCGCTTTAATAGCACGTGAGTATTGATCAAGGCTATCCAATGAGGTTAAGCTTGGAATTGTTAATGCGTTGCTTGTCATATTAATATTCATACTCCTATTTTAGCACTCTCAATTAGAGAGTGCTAGCATGAAATAGTTCATTAAAACATCTTTGTTCTTTGAAATGACATTGCTGAACTACAAGCCTGCCTTTAATGCTGCAATTCTTTCTTCTAAAGGCGGATGTGTCATAAATAAGCGTTTGAAACCACCTGCTTTGCCACCTGAAATACCAAATGCAGCCATTTTTTCAGGTAATGGTTCACTATGTAAACTATTTAAGCGTTCTAGCGCGGCAATCATATTTTGACGACCCGCAAGGCGAGCGCCACCATTATCAGCGCGGAATTCGCGTTGACGTGAGAACCACATGACGATAATTGAGGCCAAGATACCTAAAATAAGCTCAGCCACTATCATGGTAATAAAAAATGCTGGACCGGTACCACGTTCCGTTTTAAATACAACTTTGTCAACAGTGTGACCAATCACGCGTGATAAAAACATCACAAATGTGTTTACTACACCTTGGATGAGTGTCAAGGTGACCATGTCACCGTTGGCTGCATGGGCGATTTCATGGCCTAATACAGCTTCAGCTTCTTGCTTGGTCATTTTATTTAGTAAACCAGATGAAACGGCTACCAATGAGCTATTTTTACTCATGCCAGTTGCAAAGGCGTTAACATCAGGCGATTCGTAAATACCCACTTCAGGCATTTTAATGCCAGCTTCTTGCGCGTATTTTTGAATCGTATTAAATAACCATCGCTCAGTTTCGTTGCTAGGGTTTTCAATCACTTGTACGCCCATCGATTTTTTAGCCATCCATTTAGACATGGCCAGCGAAATAAATGCACCGCCAAAGCCCATGACGGCAGCAAATGCTAGTAGATTGCCAAGGTTTAAGCCATTAGCATCTAGGTAGGGCTGAATACCAAGCAATTTCATGGTGATAGACAACACCAACATAATGGCAATATTGGTAACTAAAAATAAAAAAATACGTTTCATCGCTGAATTTTCCTTAAGAAAATAAAATAACAACGCATATACTACGCAAAGCTTTTAATAAGTACAAATCGAATTATAATAGTATTTAATTCGAAAAAATCGATGAATAAATTGATGAGTAAATATGCTTAACTTTAAACATTTGCATTATTTTTTTACTGTGGCAAAAACAGGTAGTATTGTGAAAGCCGCAGAAAAACTGCACTTAACACCACAAACGCTGTCTGGGCAGATTACCCAGTTTGAAGACCGCTTAAACGTAAGTTTGTTTAGGCGTGCTGGACGGCGATTAGAAATTACAGAAACAGGACTGATTGCGCAAAACTATGCTCAAGAAATATTTCAATTAGGGGCAGAGTTAGAAGAACTGCTTAAAAGTAACCCAGAAATGCAGATTACGCCATTTAGGGTGGGAATCGCTGATGTGGTACCCAAAACTGTTGCACAAAAACTATTAGCCCCAGTGCTCGCTTTGGCAGAGCCAATGAAATTGATTTGTCGTGAGGATAGTCTAGACCACTTATTAGCAGATTTAGCCTTGCATAAGCTTGATATGGTGTTGGCAGATAGACCAATGCCTCTTAATATTGATATTAAGGGGTATAGTCATCCATTGATTGAGTCCGATATTGCCTTTATGGCAACCAGTGAACTTGCTAAAACATTGAAAGGCGAATTTCCTGCATGTTTAAATTTAATGCCATTGTTAATGCCTAGTGATGAAAGCGCCTTGCGCAGTAGTTTGCTGCGCTGGCTAGAACGACATGCGATTAAACCTAATATTGTAGGTGAGTTTGATGACAGTGCGTTAATGCGCTCTTTTGGAGAGGCGGGGGCAGGTATATTTCCCGTTTTTAAGTTTGGATTTGAACCACAGCAAGAGCTTAGCCACGATTTTGGTTTAGTAACGATAGGTATCACTAATGAAATTCGAGAACGCTATTTTGCGATTTCTGTTGAACGTAAAGTCACACATCCTGCAGTGCGGGCTGTGACACAAAATGCGCAAGCCAGTTTGAGCTGATAAATTTTAAATTTTTGGCATAGTTCATGCATTTATAGCTTTAATAGCAAGACTGGCTAGAAATACATTGAAATGATAAGGGAGCCAGATGGCCATACGCGTTGCACTGCACCACAAAACCAGTTACCAATTTGATAGGCTAGTGAACCTTTCACCGCATGAAGTCAGGCTTAAGCCAGCCGCGCATGCACGTACCCCAATTATGTCTTACTCGCTTTCGGTGAATCCTGAAAAGCATTTTATCAATTGGCAGCAAGACCCTTACGGCAATTACATTGCGCGCTTTGTATTCCCCGAAAAGGTGCGTGCGCTCGATTTTACGGTCGATTTAGTGGCAGACATGACTGTCATCAATCCCTTTGATTTCTTTGTAGAAAAATACGCAGAGTTTTATCCATTCAACTATACCGAGCAACAAGCGTACGAATTAAGTGCATATTTAAAACCAGAGCCAGCCTGTGATTTGCTTAAAAATTGGATAGATGAAGCCAGAAAAGCGATTGTGACGCCAGAACTAGGGATTGCAAACTTTTTAGTTGCCGTGAATCAGCGCTTGCAAAGAGATATAGGCTATTTGGTGCGTTTAGAACCAGGGGTGCAAACACCTGAAGAAACACTCACCAAACGCACAGGTTCGTGCCGTGATAGTGCATGGCTTTTGGTGCAAATTATGCGCAATTTTGGTTTGGCTGCGCGTTTTGTTTCAGGTTATTTAATTCAGCTCACTGCTGATATTAAAGCGCTCGATGGCCCCAGTGGCACAACAGTAGACTTTACAGATTTACACGCGTGGACAGAAGTTTACGTACCAGGAGCAGGGTGGATAGGCATGGATCCTACTTCTGGATTGCTTGCAGGGGAGGGACATATTCCGCTTGCTTGCACCGCTGTGCCTTCTTCTGCCGCGCCAATTACGGGCTTTACCGATGTGTGCGAAGTGCAGTTTGCCCATGAAATGACCATCACCCGCATTCATGAAGACCCGCGCGTGACCAAGCCATATTCTGAAGATGACTGGCTTAAAATTGATAAGCTGGGCAATAAAGTAGATGCCGACCTCAAAAAACAAGATGTGCGCCTCACACAAGGCGGCGAGCCCACTTTTGTATCCATAGATGATATGGAAGGCGCTGAGTGGAACACCCTCGCGCATGGCGTTAAAAAGCGTGAACTTGCAGGTAAACTGGCGATTCGCCTAAAAGAGCATTTTGCCAAGGGCGGCATGCTGCATTATGGTCAAGGCAAATGGTACCCTGGTGAGCCCTTGCCGCGCTGGGCGATTAATATGTATTGGCGCACCGATGGCAAACCCATGTGGCGCGATGCTAGTTTGTTTTCAGATGAATCTGTGCCAGACAATTACACACTAAAAGAGGCGACCGCATTTGCTGATAAATTAGCCGAGATTTTAGACTTTCCAAAAGCTTGTTTAATCCCCGCTTATGAAGATGTGCTTGCACAGGCGCAGTTTGAAGAGAAACTACCTGAGAATATAGACCCGCTTAAAGCTAATTTAAAAGATTCTGAAGAACGCCGCCGCTTAGCGCGTTTGTTAGAAACAGGCTTGGGCGAAGTAGTTGGCTATGTCATGCCGATTAAACCTGTAGAAACCAAGAAA
>CAYXGE010000042.1:0-7513 GCA_964464435.1 uncultured Methylophilaceae bacterium | reverse complement strand
CTTGGGCGAAGTAGTTGGCTATGTCATGCCGATTAAACCTGTAGAAACCAAGAAACCAAATATTAACAAATTAGAAACTGAGTGGCTCACCAGTAAATGGCCACTTAAACGTGAGCATTTATATTTGCTCACGGGGGATTCGCCCATGGGCTTGCGCCTGCCTTTGGGCTCACTGCCATGGGTGCTGCCTGAAGAAATGGAGCCTGAGTTTGCCCTAGACCCATTTGATGAGCGTTCAGCGTTGGCAGATGACATTAAACCTAAGGTGAGTATTAAACATAAAAAAACCAAACCGCTACCGCGAGAGGTGATTCATACCGCCTTGTGCATACAAGTGCGTCATGGGCGTTTGCACGTGTTTATGCCGCCTGTGAACCGCCTAGAAGACTATTTTGCGCTCGTTTCAGCCGTTGAAGATACAGCCGCCGCGCTCAAACTCAAGCTATGGATTGAAGGCTACACACCGCCACGCGAGCCGCGCATACAAGTGCTAAGCGTAACGCCAGACCCCGGTGTGATAGAAGTGAATATACACCCAGCAAGTAACTGGAAAGACCTCGTTAAAAACGTGACCTTGCTTTACGAAGAAGCACGTTTAACACGCTTAGGTACAGAAAAATTCATGCTCGATGGCCGTCACACCGGCACAGGAGGCGGCAACCATGTCACGCTGGGCGGAGCAACTGCGGCAGAAAGCCCCATGCTGCGCAGGCCAGATGTGCTAAAAAGCCTAATTACCTATTGGCAAAACCATCCCGCTTTATCTTATTTATTCTCAGGCACCTTTATAGGCCCAACCAGCCAAGCGCCACGTGTAGATGAAGCGCGCGATGATAACCTTTACGAGCTTGCCATTGCCTTTCAACAAATGGATAAAGTGCTGCCGGACATGGCAGAAAGTGAACGTCCATGGCTGGTAGATAGGCTATTACGCAACTTACTTATAGACCTCACAGGTAACACCCATCGCTCAGAGTTCTCTATCGATAAACTATATTCACCAGATGGCCCGACAGGGCGCTTGGGCATTGTTGAATTCCGCGCGTTTGAAATGCCACCTCATGCCCGCATGAGCTTGCTGCAAAGTTTGCTATTACGTGCTTTAGTCGCAAGGTTCTGGAACAAACCCTATGAAGGCAAACTCGTGCATTGGGGCACAGAGCTACACGACCGCTGGATGCTACCGCACTTTATTGCGCAAGATATAGCAGACGTAGTTGAAGACCTGCGTGAATATGGCTACAAATTTGAAAAACACTGGTTTGACCCATTTGTTGAGTTCCGCTTCCCGCGCTATGGCACTGTGGCTTACCACGGCGTTGAACTAGAGTTACGCCAAGCCATAGAACCATGGAATGTACTCGGTGAAGAAATGAGCGGCGGCGGCACAGCGCGTTATGTCGATTCATCCGTTGAGCGCATGCAACTCAGAGTGCGCGGCCTCACAGATGGCAGACACATTGTCACCTGCAACGGCAGGCCGCTACCTCTGCAAGCCACAGGCACCGCAGGCGAATATGTTGCTGGAGTGCGCTTTAGAGCATGGGCACCGTGGTCTGCATTGCATCCCACCATACCAGTACAAGCCCCATTAGTATTTGATTTGGTGGATAAATGGAGTAACCGCGCCATAGGCGGCTGCACCTACCACGTTGCGCACCCTGGTGGACGCAACTATGACACATTTCCCATTAATGCTAATGAGGCTGAAGCACGTCGTTTTGCAAGGTTCTGGGGTCATGGTCACACACCAGGCAAGGTTGAAATTGAAGAGGAAGCGCGAAATCCACGCTTTCCATTTACCCTTGATTTACGTTGGAAGCCAATCTAGATTGTCAATTAACTAAATACTTTGTTGCTGATTATTTTGAGAAAAGCTAGGGTCTTCTTCCCATTCAAAGCGCGGCAAGTTTTGCAATGCATGCATTAAGCCAGCGTTCCAAGCATCTGACAATTGCTTAGCGAATGGATCATTTTCAGCCAGATGCAGTCTGCGGCCACCATTAAGACTATTTTTTTCGTAAATCAGTAAATCAATGGGTGGCCCAACCGTAAGGTTACTGCGTATCGTTGAATTCATTGAAACCAAGGCGCATCTAGCAGCACGGTCTAACTCAGTTTCACGGTGAATAATGCGGTCTAAGATAGGTTTGCCGTATTTAATTTCACCAATTTGCAAATAGGGATGCTCATCAGATTCGCAAATATAATTGCCTTGCGGATAAATCAGTGAGGTTTCAGGGTTTTGCAAACCAATTTGGCCTGCAATGATAAAGGTGGCCTCAAAATTTGTACTACCCGTATCTCTTACCACATGCAGTTTTTGCACGTTGGTACTAATACTTGCCACATAATCGGTGGCCTCTTGCATGGTGTTGACGCTCAATAAATTGGGCATGGCACCACTTTCTAAATCAGAACGTAATTTTTTTAGCACAAGTTGCGTGGTTGCCAAATTGCCAGATGACATAATCGTAAAAAAACGATTATTCACCCACGAGAACGTATGCATCTTATTATAGGTGGATACGTTGTCAAACCCAGCATTGGTGCGAGAGTCCGTACATAGTACAAGACCTTGATGGGTATTAATTGATAGGCAATATGTCATGATTTAATGTTCCGAAATCGAGCCAAATGTGTTTAGGTGCAAGGCTCAATCATAGAGGATAAAGCTGACTGAGGCAAAGGGTTATTGCCACAAAATTGTAAAGTTTTTTCGGATTAAACGCTGGTTGTTTCCCAAGGAAAGCGCGGCAAGGTTTCAAGCGCTTGCATTAAGCCTGCATCCCATGAGGCAGACAGTTTTTTGGCAAAGTCATCTTTTTCAGTAAGCAATAAATAGGTGCTCATGATGAGGCTATCTTTTTTGTAGATAAGTAATTCAACAGGGGGTCCCACCGTTAAATTACTGCGGATAGTAGAGTTCATAGATACTAAGGCGCAACGTGCAGCAGACTCCAGACTAATGTCACGCTTAGCAACGCGGTCTAATATCGGTTTACCATACTTAATTTCACCAATTTGTAGAAATGGGTAAAGATCGGATTCATTGATAAAGTTACCTTGTGGGTAAATGAGTAAGGTTTCCATCGCCATTGTGCCAATTTGTCCTGCTAAAATAAATGTGGCCTCATAAGAAAGGCCTTGCGTATCTCTAGCCACTTGGCTTTTTTGAACTTCTGTACTGATGGTTGCGATATAGTCAGCAGCCTCATGCAACGAATTTACGCTAAGCAGGTTGATTTTTGAAAATTGGTTAAGGTCTTGTCTGATTTTACTCATGACCGCTTGCGTTGTGGCTAAATTACCCGATGACATAATGGTAATAAAGCGATTACCTGGCCAAACAAAGCGATGCATTTTTGAATAAACGGAGATGTTATCAAAGCCAGCATTGGTTCTGGAGTCAGAGCACAGTATCAAACCCTGATGTGTATGAATAGATAGACAATAGGTCATTTAAAATTAGTGGTGCGAATTTTATTGATTAAGCAGCAGTTTGCATTTGCACTTGGTCTGGGTTTTCGTAAGCTCTAAAATATAGCGAAGTGATAGCGTGATGAATATTGCCTATATATTGTTGTGAGAGGTCGATAAAGTCATGCAATTTTGCAATATTCATGGTTTTGGTATTTTGTAAGGCAATATTATTCCTTGCTAATTTAATGGCCTCTAATATGCCTTGGCTTTGTGGCATATAAGTTAGGCTATCTTCCATTTCATTGAGGCAATGGCTAACACTGCGCGGAAAACGGTACTCGGTATATAAAAAGTCCACCACATCACCCATGACAACATGAATGTTTTTAAGCTTACGATAAGTTTGAAACGCCGATAACGCTTTTAAAATACCCACCCATAGGGTTTGCACTGTCACTTCATACAAAGGTGCATTCTCTGGCATTGTAATCGCGTAGCTGATGTCCATAATCCGTGTGGTCATATCAGCCCGTTCAATGTTAGTGCCTAACCGTATAAATTGATACGCCATATCACGCTCCATGCAACTGGCAATCAGGCCAATAATAGCATGCCGTTGTGAAATGATATTTTGCAAAAATAAATATTGGCTGCGGCGATTTCGAGCAGCTTCATCTAAGTTATCTTTGATGAATAAATACAAGCCATTAATACGCTCCCATAGCTCTTCAGGCAGCATTTCTCGCAAGGTGCGCGTGTTTTCTCTGGCGTACTTAATTGAGCATACAATCGAGCTTGGGTTACGCTCATCAGCAATTAAAAAGTACATGATGTCTTTTTCATTGGCACTATCAAAATGCGCTTTGTATAAATGGTCAATCCCTGCAATTTGCAGTAATGTTCCCCAGCCAAGCGATGCGCCATACGGTAAATCGAGCAGCGTATCCGTGGTAGAAATAATCAACCTTGCAGTATTTTCAGCACGCCCTAAATATCTGGACATCCAATATAAGTTTTCAGCATCACGGGCTAACATCTTAAACGCCTTCCTCTACAATCCAAGTATCTTTACTGCCACCACCTTGTGATGAATTAACTACTAGTGAGCCTTTTCTGAGCGCAACTCGGGTAAGCCCGCCAGTAGTGGCGTAGAGTTTTTCAGACTGCAACACAAATGGCCTTAAATCTAAGTGTCTTGGGGCGAGTTCGTCATCCACAATGGTGGGCGCAGTAGAAATGTTAAGTGTGGGTTGCGCCATATAATTGCGTGGATTTTCTTTAATTAAAGTAGCAAATTGATCACGCTCTGCTTGGCTGGCACGTGGTCCAATCAGCATGCCATACCCACCAGATTCATTGGCGGGTTTGACCACCAGTTTATCTAGATTTTTAAGCACATAATCGCGTTCATCGTCATACATGCACAAGTAGCTAGGTACATTGGCTAAAATGGGGTCTTGGTCTAAGTAGTATTTAATGATTTTGGGTACAAATGCGTATACCACTTTGTCATCTGCCACGCCGGCACCAGGTGCATTGGCAATAGCCACATTTCCTTTACGCCATGCACGCATTAAGCCGCGTACGCCCAACACTGAGTCTGGATTAAATACTTCAGGGTCTAAAAAGGCGTCATCAATACGGCGATAAATCACATCGACGCGTTGCAAGCCTTCAATATTTTTCATGTAAACGATGTCTTCATCGTCCACAATTAAATCTGAACCCTCAACCAAATAAATGCCCATTTTTTGCGCAAGATAACTGTGCTCAAAATAGGCGGAGTTATAGATGCCAGGGGTAAGTACGACCATCACGGGTTGGTCGCCACCGCGCGGGGATAATGCGGCTAACGTATTGTAGAGTTGAGTAGGGTAATCATCCACCGGCAAAATGGCGCTGGTTTTAAACAATTCAGGAAAAATACGTTTCATGATTTGTCTATTTTCTAGCATGTATGAAACGCCAGAGGGCACGCGCAGGTTATCTTCAAGCACATAAACGGTGCCATCGCCATCACGTACAAGGTCTGTGCCACACACATGTGCCCATGCACCAAAACGGGGCGTTACACCTACGCACTGTGGTCTAAAGTTGGCGGAGCCTTCAAGCACTTCTCTAGGAAATACGCCATCATTCACAATATGTTGATGGTTGTAAATGTCATTAATAAACAAATTTAGCGCGCTTAAGCGCTGTTTTAAGCCCGCTTGAATCGGGTCCCACTCCTTACGGCTCATCACTCTAGGCACCACATCAAACGGCCATGCACGGTCAATATTGCCAGCGTCTGAATAGATAGTAAAGGTAATGCCCATCGCCATAATTGTGGCTTCTACCGCTTGCCTGCGCGCTGCGAGCTCAGCGGCATCTAGAGAATTTAAATAAGCGAACAGAGGCTCTGCTGCGCTGCGCGGGGTCAGATTGTCCTTTAAAAGTTCATCATACGCTTGGGTGGCTTGATATTCAGAGGTCGATATTTTCATGGCAATCTTCATTATTATGGTGCTATAAAGCTTTATTAGCGAATACTGTGCCAACTTAGTGCAATAAGCGATTTATTAAAAGTGCTATTCAGTGCTAAATGATTTAACGCCTTCTTCAACGCCTGCGGCTTCTGTTAAAGCGGCCACGTTTTCTTTGGTAAAAAATCCATCAAAATCGCCGTAGCGTTGTACATACTCAATAATCAGCGATGAATGCTCAGAAGCATTTGAGAAAATCTGTTTCAAACCTTGTTCTTTAGAACCAATCACATCAAGTAAAAAGCCCTTACCTTGCTCAGCAATGGCATTCACCACAAAATCAATATGTTCAATACCATCACGCTCGCCGTCTTTGACTGCAAGTGCCATGTGGTGCAAGCGTGGACCATAGTTACGTACAAATGTCTCGGTAGGAGAGGGCAGTTTTTCTAAATGATTTACAAAATAAGGGGTATTGTTTGCGGTAAACACCTTAGCAGGGCTTTTAGATTCTGGTAATTGGTGCACGCTTTTGGTGACATTGGTAGACGAGTTTTGATCCCAAATATTATAAGCACCCCAAAAGTAGTAACTAGACCAAGACAAATACTCCAAAATCGCCACCTCGCGGTTTTGGCTATAAACACGCGTTGCCAAGTGGTCAACGGGTAAAATTAAATCATCAATGCGTAGTTTTTCTTGCAACAACTTGGCAGACTCATACGCTTCTTGAACATCTGCACGTATGGTGCTCATTCCTAGTGCATATACGCGCAAATCATCGGGTTTGCGTTGCATATATGCCACAATATTGTGCGTATAAGGCGAAGGTTTACTAATGGCTAAGTTGCCTGGCAACTCAAGTTTACGCACATCGTTGGGTGAAAAAAACCTAAACTCGCGTGCCTCTTGAATCTTTTGCACCTCGTGCAAATTGCTTACCCGAATAATCTCACCCATATAGCGGCTATTAGGCTTTTTCGAGCCCACAGGATAAATTTCATTCAATGCACGAAAAATCCCCCTAAAATTTGGGTCTTTCACCTCACGCAACAACAAATCGGGTGAGTTTAAATCAATACGTAATACATGTGTCCAATGCGATTCACTCTCTAATGTCACCAAATAATGGTAAGGTGTCATTAAGCATAACTCATTGATATAACTAATAGAATGGTCAGGGTCAACGGTAATCATCAGTGCATCAATCTCATGCACCATCTCCGTCATTCCTAAGCGGTCACGTTCTTCTAGTAAACGCTGTAAATACTCTTCAAAAAAAGCAGAGTTCTCTTTATCGCCGTGGCGTGCGAATTGTAATGAATTCATAACAGACTTAGACTTTTAAAAATGTAATTAATGGTGCACTTTACAATGCAATAGGAATGAGCAAATTGAGATATATCAATTGCAGACAAAACTTAGATGCTTGAAAAATATAAGGTTTAACAAAGTGGTAATGCATAGTAACCTCAATTTTAAAATACACATAGAGATACTAGCGAATAGTGTGCCAATATTAGGATAACGGCTAAAAGGCAACTAGGTAGTTGTTAAAGACGTTAGTTAGATTTTTTCTAGGGCAATCAATCGATATTCAAATGAATCCGCAAAGTGTGATGCAC
>CAYXGE010000041.1:0-17279 GCA_964464435.1 uncultured Methylophilaceae bacterium | reverse complement strand
TCAATTTAGCGCAAATGGCTTCTGAATATTGGCAAGAAGAAAATCCATTACTCGCCAAACAAGTACATATTGAGCGGTTTAATCAAGCAGTCAATACCTTGCGTGAAGATGTGGATAGGTTAGAAAAGCGTTTAGACAAACTGGCCCAAGCCTCCATTAATCAAGACAAGTAAGCCATGCGCCTATTTCGTCTGATTAAAATTTTATACCACGTCATTCGTTACGGTCTGGATGAGCTTATTTTTTCTCATGGAAAACTTAAGCTTATTCATCGCATATTTAACACCTTATTTTTTTGGCGTAATTTAAATACCCCCCGCGGCGAAAGGCTACGTCTAGCGCTCGAAAGCTTAGGTCCCATTTTTGTAAAATTTGGGCAAATGCTTTCAACAAGGCGTGACCTGATTCCCCTTGATATTGCTGATGAATTAGCCAAGCTTCAAGACCAAGTGCCTCCATTTGCTTTTGACCAAGTGCGACTAATTATTGAGTCCAGCTATGGGCAAGCGCTATCTGAAATCTTTAGTGAGTTTAACCCTACACCCATTGCTAGTGCATCTGTAGCACAAGTGCACTTTGCGAGATTGTCCAATGGGCAAGAAGTAGCGGTTAAAGTATTGCGTCCCAATATCGAAAAAACCATCGCCAAAGATTTGCAGTTGATGGATACCATAGCGTCTATCATGCGTGCCATTTCAAGCGAGGTAAGACGTTTAAAGCCGCGAGAGCTAGTTGCAGAATTTGCTAGACATACCGAAAGCGAACTGGACTTAACCCTTGAAGCAGCTAACTGCAGCCAATTAGGCAGAAACTTTGCCGATAAAAAAGTGTTGCTGGTACCTGAAGTTTATTGGGATTGGTGTCGCAAAGAAGTGATGGTCATGCAACGTATGCATGGCATACCAATTAGCCAACGCGATGCTTTAATCGCTCATGGTATTAATATACCCAAACTTGCAAAAGATGGCGTTGAGGTATTTTTTACCCAAGTATTTAGAGATGGTTTTTTTCATGCCGACATGCATCCAGGCAACATTCAAATTGCAGTGGATAGCCCATATAAAGGGCATTATATTGCTTTAGACTTTGGCATTATGGGCACACTTAATGACACCGACAAATATTACCTAGCACGCAATTTTCTAGCCTTTTTTAATCGCGATTATCGTGATGTTGCCCAAGCCCATATTGATTCAGGCTGGGTGCCTGCGGATACGCGTCGTGATGAGTTAGAAACCGCAGTGCGTGCCATTTGTGAGCCGATTTTTGACAAACCCATTAAAGATATTTCATTTGCCCGTACCCTGCTCAGTTTGTTTCAAATGGCACGCAGATTTGGTGTGATTATTCAACCTCAATTGATTATGCTACAAAAAACTCTACTCAATATTGAAGGCTTAGGGCGTGAACTCGACCCTGATTTGGACTTATGGCAAAGCGCAAGCCCATTCTTAAGACGCTGGATGAGCGAGCAAGTTGGCTGGCGAAGTATTGTGAAAAATCTAAAAAATGAATTGCCACATATTGCTAAAACCCTGCCACAACTACCGCGCCTAATGCATGAGCAATATACGCAAAACCTTGCCAAGAATCATTTGCCAAGCATCAGTGTTGAAGAACTGAACGCCTTACGCAAAGAACAACAAACAATCAAATATTGGGTAAAAATCATTGGTATTGGGATTGTTTTAGTCATTTGTTTGCAGTTAACTATTATTTTAACTAACGCACACTTTTAAGGAGGCTTTCTGTGCTTATCTGGTTTGTTGTTGCTTACTTAATGGTATCCATCGCAATTGGCTTGATTGCCGCTACCCGCGTGCACAACACTAAAGATTATGCAGTGGCTGGTAGACATTTACCTTTACCCGTAGTAATGGCTACCGTGTTTGCCACATGGTTTGGCGCTGAAGCGGTATTTGGGGTGTCCGCTACCTTTGTGCAAGAAGGCCTAAATGGCGTTGCCGCAGACCCATTCGGCTCAAGTATGTGTTTAATTATTGCCGGCTTTTTCTTTTCTACGCAACTTTATAAACTTAATATTATTACGCTGGGCGACTTTTACCGCATGCGTTACAACCGCTCAGTTGAAATATTGACCACCATTGCGATTGTGATTTCATATCTTGGCTGGGTGGCTGCACAAATTAAAGCGCTTGGCCTGATTTTTAATATGATTACCGATGGCGCTGTAAGTGAAGAAACCGGCATGATTATAGGCACCGCCATTGTGTTAACCTACACCACGCTAGGCGGCATGCTTTCTGTAGCTGTATTAGACTTTGTACAAATGATTGTAGTGATTGGTGGCTTGCTCTATATCGGCAGCATTGTATCGGGCATGACAGGCGGCGTTACACCCGTGGTAGAACATGCTAGAGCGGCAGGTAAGCTTGATTTCTTTCCGAAGGAAGCTAACTGGGGTGTATGGCTGACCTTTTTAGGTGGCTGGGTGACTATGATGCTAGGGTCTATACCGCAACAAGACGTATTTCAACGTATCACCTCAGCCAAGAGTGCAAAAATAGCGCTTTGGGGCTCAATACTTGGGGCTAGTGTGTACTTCTGCTTCACCTTTGTACCCATGTTTATTGCCTATTCTGCCACCCTGATTGACCCTGCTGTTTATGGAAAATTGGTAACCGAAGATTCACAGCGAGTATTACCCACATTAGTGCTGCAACACACGCCTTTGTTAGCGCAGGCTATCTTCTTTGGCGCTGTGCTCTCGGCTATCATGAGCTGCTCATCAGCCACTTTACTTGCCCCATCGGTAAGTTTTGCTGAAAACATCGTGAAAGGCTTCATGCCACACCTCACTGACAAAGGTTTTTTAAAGGTCATGCGTTTATGTTTAGTAGGCTTTGCGTTATGCGTATTATTTTATGCACTTAACTCAGAACTAAGCATCTTTGGCATGGTAGAAAGCGCCTATAAAATTACCCTAGCAGGCGCATTTATTCCCTTAGTATTTGGTGCTTTTTGGAAACGCGCCACCAGTCAAGGCGCGCTAGCCGCTATTATTGGCGGCATTGGTAGCTGGGTATTAATAGAAGTATTGATTGGTGAGGAAAGTATGATTCCACCGCAACTAATTGGATTAGCCATTAGTGCTGTGGGAATGATTGTGGGTTCATTGCTTCCACAAAAGATTGGCCATGATCCTCATAGACCGCATAGCTACCTCCATGAACACGCGGCGAGACCTCACCAGCATTAGGTTAAGAACTAACGCTGGCAGTGCTTACAGTAAAACGTTGATCGCTGTCCTTGTCTCAAACTTAAAATAGGCGTGCCACAAACATTACAAGGCTCGCCTGTTCTGCCATAAACAAAATAAGTCTGCTGAAAATAACCAGGGTTTCCATCTGCGCCAAAAAAATCTCTTAAACTACTACCCCCAGCTTTTAGGGCATCTTTTAAGGTTTGTTTAATCTCACTCACCAATACCTCACACTGTTTACGCGTCAGTTTATTCGCTGCTTTTTTGGGGTTGATGCGCGCTCTAAACAAAGATTCAGAAGCATAAATATTACCTACGCCCACCACTAAATGGGCATCCATTATCGTCGTTTTAATCGCAGCAGTACGCGTACGCATCTGTTGATACAAATAGTCGCCCGTAAACGCATCTGTTAAAGGCTCAGGGCCAAGGGATGCGAGCAATACATGCTGACTCACATCACCCTCTATCCATAACACTGCGCCAAAACGTCTTGGGTCTCGCAGTCTAATCACGCGACCATCTATAAATTTCACTTCAAAGTGGTCATGCTTTTCTGGTGGAGTCCATTGCTCAAGCAGAATTAAGCGGCCTGACATACCCAAATGCAACATCAAGGTACCTGATGCATGCTGATTTTCAAAGCGCGCCAGAATATACTTGGCGCGTCGTTCAAGGCTGGTCAGGGTAAGGCTAGGTAATGTTGAAGTGATATGACTAGGAATGGGCCAGCGCATGGCTGAATTACGCACTGTGGCATCGGCAACCACTTGCCCAAGCACTGGCAAGAGGCCAAGCCGAGTGGTCTCAACCTCTGGCAACTCAGGCATGCTTACTCTTTTTCAACCCCTGCGGGTGGATTAAGCATGGTAAAACCAATGTCAGGTGCAAAATGGTAAATCAAACCTTCATCTGGTCTTGCCAATAATAACTCTGGTGACTCTTGAATTTTATCCACATGAATCTTGCTTCCATCTTGCAATAAAATTTCAAAAGATGGATGTGTTTCTCTTGGATTAGGTTTATACACTTCTACAGAAACTGCTTCTGGTGCCGCCCATGCCATTTCATACCATGCTTTGAGTTCATCTTGTTTTGGCGTTGCACCAGCAGTTGAAACAACCCACTTACCCTGTTCAAGTTTAAGACTGAGTGCCGCTTTTTCCCATTGTTCTAACTTTGAAAAATCAAAGCCTGCAATCTTTTGTTTAGGCGTTAGCAAGCGTTTATCTACCATTTCAATTTCTTGTATAGTAGCCGCTTCTTCATAACTGCTGTCTAGCGTATACACAGCGTCATGATGCAACACATACTGGACTTGTGTGACGGGGTTATGCGTACCAAAAGTAAACACTTCATCATTAAGCTTTAATTTAACGCGAGGATTATCCAAACCAAACTTGGCTAAATCTGCACTAGAAAACTTATCAGGGCTTTTTGCCGCTAAAATCGATAAAATGCGTTGCGTAAGCACTTGGTCAGCTCGTGTTTGATATGGCGCATTCATATACCAGTAACCATCGCGCTTTTCATATTTAACGGCAGCTTTGGTGGGATACTCCACAGTGATTTGATTAAAATCAGCCAACTTTCTTGTTGAAAGCTCAAATGATTGCACTTCTGCTTCTTGCTTTGCCGGCCTTAAATAAAGAAATGCTGAGATGCCAACTACCAGCACCAACAATACTAAATTAACTATCCAACGTGACCTCATGCTTTTCTACGCTTCCACCAAGTAATAATACCAATCACTAATAAAATAATAGGCAAGATGATTTGGAAACCAAAATACACCAACCAAGCAAATACCACATTAAAAGTATCAGATGGAATGACCACATTCGAGTCTTTAAGTGGTTTTGGTTGAATGGTAATGAGGTCGTCATCGCCAGCTAACCAATTGACCATATTGACACCTAAGTCCAAATTGCCTTCATTGGCAATAAAGGTGTTAGATAAAAAGTTAGCATTGCCTACAACCACTACACGCTGACCACGTTTACCATAAGGTCGCTCAAGCGCTACCGCAACATTAATCGGGCCCGGTACATCGGTTTTATCACTAAAACTATAACTGCCTTTTACATCGCCTGTTTCTAACCAGCCATTTTGTGCCACATCCACCAGCCTTGCCACTTTCCAGCCATTTTCAAAGCTGGCTTTTGCATCTACCATACGCGCTTCTGGAAACACCGTTCTTAAAGCAAAGGTTTTGGTGATGGCATGTTCACCATATTGGCTGGTAAATGCCGCAGTGGGGTCAGCGCCATATTGCACTGATGATTGGTCAATCACCATACCAGGCTTCACCTCAACACCTAGGTACTCAGCAACTGATTCCAAGCCTTTATAATCATTGTCATCCAATAACCACAGCAAATTACCACCTGCTTCTAAGTAGGTTTTTATTTTTTTGGCTTCAACTTCAGTTAATTTTACAGCTGGGCTAGCAATAATCAGCATGGCACCATTGCTAGGCACACTTTGCGCGACCATTAAATCTGGGTTTGCAAGCTTAAAGCCTTTTTTCTCTAATTGTTTGCCAAACTCACCTAAGTCATGGTTTTTAATCCCCATGAGATTACGTTCACCATGCGCATCTAAATACATAATGGGGCGAGTATTGGTGCGAGACAAACGTACTAGCAAGTTGGTCATATCTTGCTCAACAAACGGCGGTAAAATGTGTTCAGTACGTTTGTTGTAAGATACAACAAACTCGCCATCCGCTTTAATGCCTTCATCCTGTACCAGTTTTGGATTTTCTGCTGGGTCAACAAACTCCATGGTAATGTCTTTTTTGGAGCGTTGATATCTGGCTATAAAGTCACCGTAGGCTTTACGATATTCTTGACCTTTAGATTTATCATCTTTAGATGCAAATACCGTGATATGAATCGGACCCTTCATTTGTTTGAGTACATTGACACTGCCTTCAGTCAGCGTGTTGCGGTTAGCTTGCGTAAAATCGCGGCTCACATGATAGTCACGTGAGATAAAGCCAATTAAAAAAACCAATGCTAAAAACAGCACAACAAAAAAGCTGTTTTGCATTAAAAGTTGTAAGCGAAGTTTGCGGTTTGTGTTCATTCTGTTTTACCTAAAAATAGCCGCGAGTCATTAACCGCGAAGACGATCAGCATCTAAGCGACGCACCGTTAGAGTGAGAAAGGTAATAATAAATAGCAGAAAATAAATCACATCGCTGCTATCTATCAAACCCCTTGAGAATGGCTGAAAATGTCGCATTAACGATAAATATGCGGTCACACCATTGGGTGAGTCAACAAAAAAGTTATCAAAAAATAACAATGCAGATAGCACCACAAAACTAATAATAGCGGCCACAACAGGTTGTTGCGTTAGGCTAGACACGTAAATACCTAGCGCACAAAAACTACCCACTAGTAAAAATAGGCCTAATAAATTAGAAAATATAAAGCCATAATCAATATCGGCCCACATTGCAAGCGCTGACATCATGATGAATATCACACCTATCAAAATGCTTAAAAAAGCGAGCAAACCAAAAAACTTGCCCACCACAATCTCAGTCAGCGAGATTGGCGCTGTATTTAAAAAAGTAAGCGTTTGTTGACGGCGCTCTTCGCTGATGGTGCGCATGGTTAATAGTGGCACAGCAAACAACATGAAGAATGATGCTGAACCAAATACTGTAGAGCCTATCCATGCTGTAACACCCTGGCGCTCTTCAGGTCTTAGTGAGCCAGACATCACCTCGAAGTATTTATTCAAGCTATCACTAAAAAAATAGCCAAACATACTAATCAACATCGCTAATACCACCCATCCCATGGGGGTAACAAATAAGCTTTTAAGCTCTTTTCTTACTACGTTAAACATTTCAATCCCCTTATAATGAGCGCTAGCTTTAAGCCGCAGCTTCTTGATAGGTTAGTTGTACAAACACTTCTTCTAAACTGGTTTGGTCTGGGTTAATTTGATACAGACCCCAGCCTTGATTTACCGCCGCTTGCACAATCGCTTCATTGGGTTTTTGACCTTCAGCAAAAGCAATCCGAAGTAAGTTGTCATGTACAGCGTCTACTGAAACCACACCAGGTATAGATAAAATAGACTCCTTATTTGGCGGGTTATTTAAACCGACCAGTAATTTATTGCCATGACGTTGTTGTTTGAGCAGATCAATCTCGCCGTTAAATACTAATTGGCCTTTGTGAATAATCTGCACTTGGTCACACACCATTTCTACTTCTGGCAATATATGTGTGGAAAGTATCACACTGTGCTCGCCACCTAGCTCTTTAATGAGTGCGCGAATATCTCGAATTTGTATCGGGTCCAAGCCAACTGTAGGCTCGTCTAAAATAACCACCATCGGGTTATGAATAATTGCTTGTGCAATACCAACACGTTGTTGATAACCTTTAGAAAGGTTTTCAATTAAGCGCTTACTCATTTCAGTCAGACCGCAACGCTCTTTAGCATTTTGCACGGCCTTTTTTACATGACTTCCACTCACGCGGTGCAAACGCGCCGCCATGGCTAAATATTCGTCAACTGTCAGCTCTTTATAAAGGGGTGGTGTTTCAGGCAAATAGCCAATTAAAGCTTTGGCTTCTTTGGGGTTTTCAATCATGTCTATGCCGCAGATTTTAACACTGCCTTCAGATGGCGCTAAATTACCAGTAATCATTTTCATACTGGTGGATTTACCAGCACCGTTGGGGCCTAAAAATCCTAGTACCTGCCCTTTGCTTAAGGTAAAGCTGACGTCACTCACCGCTCTGCGTCCCCCATAGATACGGGTGAGGTTGCTTGCTTCAACGGTAATAGTAGTCATCGTTTATCTAATCCAAAAATAAAAGTACGCATAAAAAAACCAAAAAATTACACTAAACAAACACTCTGGCGCGCTAAAATATGAAAACATGAGACAGTTGTCAAGTGGCTTAAGTTGCCGCCCACTTGAAATCAGCATGAAAGACGATATTGCTCACTTTATCGTTTGGACTAGCGTAAAATTTCTCAAAAAGTTATAGTCATCCATAATTATGTAGGAACTTGGCCTGACTGTCACGGACTAAGCTACAACCATTACGCAATTGAGAAGCTTAAATGAATCAAAAAAATATCAAATTACAGTATTTAGTTGGCTTAGCGCTATTGGTAATGGGACTACTGCCTAATGCCCATGCTACCGAAAAAAGCACTGCAACAGTGCATGAAACACCAACCAGTGGCTTAAATGCAGACTTTATTTATAAATATTTAGTGGGTGAAGTTGCTGGTCAACGCGGCAATCCGGGTCTTGCTGGTATGGTATTTTTAGACCTAGCCAAACAAAACAAAGATGCCAAATTAGCAGAACGTGCTGCCAAAGCAGCACTGTATAGCAACGATAGTACGACCGCTTCAGAAGCCGTTAAATTGTGGGCTGAGCTTGCACCAGATGCAGTTGAAGCGCAACAAGCGGTCATGCAAATTTTAGTGAGCCAAGGTAAATTGCAAGAAGCTAAACCTTATTTAGAAAAGTTACTCACTAAGGAAGAGACTCGCGCCAATGGCTTTTTATACCTCAATGGTTTGTTTTCAAGAAGCGCAGATAAAGAAACCGTTTTTCAATTATTGCAAGAATTAGCCAAACCCTACCCCAGCGTGTCTGAAGCGCACTTTGCAGTTGCTCATGCTGCTTGGTCTGCAGGACATAATGATGTTGCACTGAGTGAAGTAAAGCTAGCGGAAACTAACAAAGCTGGTTGGGAACCCGCTGCGCTGTTGCACGGCAACATATTAGCGGGTGAGTCGCCACAAAAAGCGATTGCTTATTATCAACATTATTTAACACAATACCCTAGCGCCAATGAAGTCAGACTTAGTTATGCCAAACAATTAGTGGGCCTAAAACAAGTAACAGAGGCCAAGGCAGAATTTGTAAAACTTGCAGATTATGCAAAAAACAGTCCTGAAATTTTAGTGATTATTGGCTTACTAGCGGCTGAAACAAACGATTTTTCAGAAGCAGAAAAGTATTTTAAACAAGCCCTAAATAACCAAATTAAAGATGCAGACCAAGTACATATGTACTTAGGGCAACTTTCAGAAAAACAAAAAAATGAGCAAGAAGCTCTTTCTCACTATGGCAAAGTACAACCAGGCGTGCATTACCTCGAAGCAAAACTCAGTATTGCCAATGTGACTTCGCGTATGAAAGGCCCAGATGCCGCGCTAAAACAACTAGACGCCCTCAGAGAACTCAATGGTCAACAACAGTCTTTGGTGAATCATTATAAAGCCAATATATTAGTTAAAGCCAAGCGTGAGCCTGAGGCCTATGCTCTGCTCGAAAAAACAGTCAATACCTTGCCAAATACACCAGAACTGATTTATGACTTTGCCATGTCAGCTGAACGCATGAAAAAGCTAGACGTGATGGAAAAACAGTTACGCAAACTTATTTTACTTAAGCCTGATTATGCCGCTGCTTATAATGCCTTAGGTTATTCATTTGCGGACCGTAATACCAAACTGCAAGAAGCCAAAAGCCTGATTGAAAAAGCACTTGAGTTAAGCCCAAATGACCACTATATACTTGATAGCATGGGTTGGGTACATTATCGTTTAGGCAGTCTAGACGAGGCTGAAGAAATTCTTAAGCGTGCCTACGCTACCCAAACCGATCCAGAAATAGCCGCACATCTTGGCGAAGTACTATGGAAGCTTGGAAAAAAAGAAGAAGCCATAAAAACGCTTGAAGATGCGCTTCAACAAAGCCCAGACAATGAAACCTTACTTAACACCAGTAAAAAGTTTAAGTAAGATTCAATAAACATGCGACAAAGCACCTCAGGCAAAGCTTTAATTATCTTGTATGGCTTATCTCTCAGCGCATGTGCCAGCTTGCAAGAAAAACTACCTTTCTTTAATACTAACACACCCACTCAACAAGCCACACACACATATACACCTGCACAAATGCATGAACAACATATGGCATTAATTGCGGACATTGAACAGTTTTCGTTAAAAGGTCGTATGGGGATACAAGCAGAGGGTAAAGGCTATTCGGTAGGTACACAATGGACGCATCAACCTGCACAAAATGCCATCAAAATTTTATCACCGATTGGTTCTGAAGTTGCCAATATAGAATCAAACGCAGATGAAGTGCGCTTAACCACGCAAGAAGGCAAAGTTTTCGCTGCCAAAGACGCTGAAACCCTCACTCAAGATACTCTTGGCTGGAAACTGCCCATGCAAGGGCTAGAAGACTGGGCCTTAGGACGTCCCACAAAAAAACTAGCTGAAAAAATTGAGTGGGATATGCAAGGTAGAATTACTTCGATGTTGCAAAATGGCTGGAAAATTGAATATCCTGAATATGTGCAAGTTGGCAATTACGCCCTACCCAAAAAGATTTTTTTAACACACCCCAAACTCACTTTAAAAATGGTGGTTGAACATTGGTCGCAAGCAAGTGCAATGCAAAACCAAGACACTCAATCCCCTCAATAAATAACCTTTAATATGCAAGATCATTCCGACTTTCAGGCTTTTTTTGCCCCAGCAAAACTTAATTTATTTTTGCATGTGGTTGGAAAACGTGCCGATGGTTACCATCAATTACAAACTGCTTTCCAACTTTTAGATTTTGGCGATACCATTTACCTGCGCGTACGACCAGACGGCCTAATTAAACGCTGTAACGATATTGCAAATGTGCCGGAGGCTCAAGATTTATGCGTTCGTGCCGCAACACTTTTAAAAGAATATAGCCAATCACCACTGGGTGTTGATATACAAGTAGAAAAACACATTCCCATGGGTGGTGGTTTAGGCGGTGGTAGCTCGAATGCCGCCACTGTGTTGTTAGCGCTTAACTGCCTTTGGCATCTGCATTTAAGCCGTCAAACATTACAAGAAATAGGCTTACGCTTAGGTGCAGATGTCCCTGTATTTATTTTCGGAAAAAATGCTTGGGCAGAAGGTGTAGGTGAAAAATTGCAAGAAATTGAAATAAAATCAAGTCACTACCTTATTTTAACACCGCCTGTCAATGCAGAAACTGCAAAGATTTTTTCGCATAAAGAATTGACAAGAAACACGATTCCCACGACAATAGCGGCCTTTTCCAGATGTGTTGATTCTGGTGAGTTGTTTAGTGGTAATGAATTTCATAATGATTTAGCGCCAATAGCTACGCAGTTGTATCCTGAGATTAAAGATGCGCTGTTGTGGCTGGGTCAATTTGCAGCAGCAAAAATGAGTGGTTCTGGCGCTTCGGTGTTTGCTGAATTTAACAGCAAGGAACTTGCTAATCATGTGTTGAGTCAAAAGCCAAAAGAATATTTTGGTATTGTTACCTCAGGTATTACACAACATCCGTTGTATAATTATGCAAATGACACATCTTTGTCACACATGACAGAAAAGTAAGATATTGGGGAGTCGCCAAGCTGGTTAAGGCACCGGATTTTGATTCCGGCATGCGAAGGTTCGAATCCTTCCTCCCCAGCCAGATTTTTGATAAAGAGCGTGTAGTTTTACACGCTTTTTACTTTTAAACGATTTAATTTACTAATATTTACTGAGACTGCACCATGGCCAAAGGCAACATCATGGTTTTTACTGGTAACGCCAACCCTAAGCTTGCAGCTGAGGTTGCGGCTTATCTCGGCATTGACCTTGGCAATGCTGATGTTGGCCGTTTTAGCGACGGTGAAATTCTGGTTGAGTTACTCGAAAATGTGCGTGGTAAAGACGTTTTTGTATTGCAATCGACTTGCCACCCTACCAATGACAACCTGATGGAAGTATTAGTGATGGTCGATGCGTTAAGACGCTCATCTGCAGGCCGTATTACTGCTGCTATCCCCTACTTTGGCTATGCAAGACAAGATCGTCGACCACGTTCTGCGCGTGTGGCCATTACAGCAAAAGTAGTTGCTAATATGCTCACCAGTGTAGGCGTTAATCGTTTACTCACCATGGATTTACACTCAGACCAAATTCAAGGTTTTTTTGAAATCCCAGTGGATAACATTTATGCCTCTACCGTGTTATTAAATGACGTAAGAGCGCAAAAGTATGATGATTTAGTGGTGGTATCGCCCGACGTGGGTGGCGTGGTGCGTGCCCGTGCTTTAGCCAAACAATTAGGCTCAGATTTAGCGATTATTGATAAACGCCGCCCAAAACCTAATGTAGCAAAAGTCATGAACATTATTGGTGATGTGGCAGGACGTACCTGCGTCATTATGGATGACATGGTAGATACCGCAAACACACTATGTGAAGCCGCTGCCGCCATGAAAAAAAGTGGTGCCGCAAAAGTTGTAGCCTACTGTACACACCCCGTGTTATCTGGCAATGCGGCCGAGCGCGTGATGAACTCTGAGCTTGATGAGTTAGTAGTCACCAATACCATACCGCTACAAGCTACCGCCGCTGCATGCCCAAAAATAAGACAATTGAGCATAGCAGAAGTATTGGGTGAAAGTATTAGAAGAATTAGTAACGAAGATTCAGTCAGCACCTTATTTATTGATTAATCATAAGGGCTTAAATAAGTTTCGACTGCCAAGCAACGCAAGGTAGTCATCAACCTGTTATCTGGTCGCGGATAACAGATTTTTTAGGAGTAGTAACATGCAAATTGAAATTAACGCAGTAAAACGCGATGTCAAAGGTACGGGTGCGAGCCGCCGCCTTCGTCGCGCAGGTAAAGTGCCTGGTATTCTTTACGGTGCAAGTAAAGACCCTATCAGCATTGAGTTTGACCAAAAAGAACTGTTTTTACAGTTCCGTCATGAGGCATTTCATGCGTCTATTTTGTCACTTAAATTAGATGGCAAAACAGAATCTGTGCTTTTACGTGACTACCAAATGCACCCAGTTCGTAACACCATTCAACACATTGATTTTCAACGTGTAAGTGCTACAGAAAAAATTCACGTTAAAGTGCCTTTCCACTTCGTTAACCAAGACATTGCCCCAGGCGTTAAAACCGGTGGTGGCATAGTTGCGCACATCTTAACCGAGGCTGACATTGCTTGCTTGCCTAAAGATTTGCCAGAGTTTATTGAAGTTGACGTAGCTAAACTTGAAATGGGGCATTCTATTCACTTATCGGAAATTAAATTGCCTAACGGCGTTGAGTTTACTGAACTTTCACACGGTAATGATGCAGCAGTTGCTAGCATTGCAAAAACCCGTGGTGGTGTAAGTGATGATGCAGAAGCTGCCGCAACAGCAGAATAATCTGTTTCAGCTTTAAAATACAACGCGCGTACAGGGTAACCTATACGCGCGTAATTTTTTTAAGGGTTTCATTTAATCAATGCAAGCAATACAGCTTATTGTAGGCCTTGGTAATCCGGGCGACAAATATACCCAAACCCGCCATAACGCAGGTTTTTGGTATATAGATGCTATTGCCCCCAATCCTATGTTGCTAGAGAGCAAATTTTACGGGCATGTAGCAAAACTTAACGGTGGCCAATGGCTACTTAAACCCAACACCTTTATGAACGCCAGCGGCAAAGCAGTGGCCGCGATATGCAACTTTTACAAAATCCCAGCAGATGCAGTATTAGTCGTACACGACGAATTAGACCTACCACCAGGTACAGCCAAGCTAAAAAAAGGCGGTGGGCATGGTGGTCATAATGGCTTAAAAGATATTAATGCCGCCCTAGGCACGCCAGAATACTGGCGCTTGCGCATTGGCATTGGTCATCCTGGTGAAAAAAGTGAAGTAGTCAATTACGTGCTTAATGCCCCCAGCAAGACTGAATTCCAACTGATAGCAGAGACGATTAACCAGAGTGTTACAGTACTAACAGAGTTAATCAGTGGTGACTTTGAAAAAGCAATGCTGAAGTTACATACTAAGGTTTGATATATCAACCAACCTTTGTATGGCTATCAATACGTTGTTTTCCACCTTTTATCAAACTTTCAAACATCTCTGCTGACACGCTCGCGGCGTAATAGTACCCCTGCCCAAAGTCACATCCTGCACGCGTAAGCAGTGTTCTTTGTAGGTCATTTTCTATACCTTCCGCAATCACTTTAATACCCAATCTATGCGCCATAGCAATAATCGCCTCGCACAACACCAAGTCATCTGACTGCTCGGCAAGGTTTGCCACAAAACTCTTGTCAATTTTAAGATAATCAATATCGAACTTTTTAAGATATGAAAGCGACGAGTAGCCTGTGCCAAAGTCATCAATCGCCACTTGTATTCCCAACTTCTGAAACTGCGCCAAACGTTCTTGTACCTTGCTTGAGGCATCTAATAATAGGCTTTCTGTGATTTCTACGATTACCGCATCACCTGGTACACGATGCGCCTGCATAACATCCACCCATGTAGATTGCCTTACACCCTCAATTTGAAATTGTATAGGTGATTTGTTCACCGTCACCTGAAAGCATGGATGCAAGCTTTGTCGCCACTTCATAGCCTGCTCCATTGCCTCCTGAAAAACCCAATTGCCGATATCGTGAATCAAGCGTGTATCTTCTGCTATAGGAATAAATTCTGCTGGTGGAACTAGGCCGCGCGTTGGATGCTTCCAGCGTAACAAAGCTTCTGCCTTGTAAATATCACCCGACATCAAATCTACGATAGGCTGGTATTCTAAAAATAACTCGCGTCTAGCCAAGGCGAGCCTTAAATCATTCGATAGCTGTTTACGGTACAAAGCAATTTCCTGCATTCTGGGAGTGAAGTAGGTATAACAGCCGCCACCCTTTTGCTTAGAGGCATACATGGCTTGATCTACACTTTTCATCAAGTCTTCAATTCGCATCGCATCGTCTGGGTAGATAACAATCCCCAAACTTGCCGTGACATAAGCTGTTTCCTGACTCAGTTGGAAAGGCTCACTCAAAGCATCGATCACTTTTTGCGCAACAGTTTCTATACGCCCCAGTTCTGCGTTTGCTATATCACCAATAATCAGAATAAATTCATCGCCCCCCAACCTAGCCACCGCATCAGAGCCACGCATGCATTCACTTAAACGGTTAGCTGTGAGCTTTAATAGCAAATCACCTTGATCATGCCCCAAAGTATCGTTAACTTCTTTAAAGCCATCTAAATCTAAGAATATCAGGGCTACTTTCAAGCCAGAACGTTTAGCCTTTTGTATCTCTTGGTCTAAACGTGCGTAAAACATTCGTCGGTTGGGCAAACCAGTGAGCAAATCAAAATTCGCATGCTGCCATATGGCCTCTTCAGACTTCTTTAAACCTGAAATATCTGCATGCGTACCTACCATACGCAAGGCCTTGCCATGTTGATCTCTACCTACCACCATGCCACGGTCTAATATCCACTTCCACGAGCCATTTTTGCAACGCATACGATATTCATAAGCATAGGTTTCTTTATTTCCAGCAAGCGTAAGATTGACCGCATTTATCACATTGGCGTAATCCTCTGGGTGGACTCTCGATTTCCATTCATCAATATTGTTTTGAATCTCGGATTCTTCATAGCCCAGCATCGCTTTCCACTGTTTAGAAAGCTCAACCACCCCCGTTTCAACATCCCAATCCCATACACCATCGCCCGCACCTTCTAGTGCAAACTTCCAGCGCTGCTCGCTAAAATATAACTTTTTGCTTACCTTTTGTATCAATTGCAGAGTACGTAAACGTGCTGAGATAAGATAAATACCAGCTGAAAATACCACACTCAGAAATAGACCGAACAGACCAATCTGGTTGGCGTGCTTATAGGTTTCTTTTCTTTCAAACGCAATAGTAGAATTAACCAGTAATCGCCAATGATGATAAGAGGTACGTATCCCGTGTTCTTTACTATATTTTGGCTTCTTTGAGCGCATAAATTGCTCATTCAATTCTGTTTTATATATTTCTTTGGCATTGGCTTGCGTGATGTCATATACGTAAAACTGGACGTTACCATCCTCTAGTGGCTTGAGCGAATTTTTTAATAACTCTGTGAAAGAAATTCTAAAGAAGATCCAACCATAGCTATTTTGCTCTCTCTGTAGCATGGTATCTACAGCTGTATTATTGATAAATACTGGTAGATAAATGACTAAACAGTCACAGACCTGACCAAAAATATCCATATTCCAGTTTGAAGACATTACAAAATCATTGGTTTTCGTGGATAGCTCCATTGCCTCTCTAGTAGCCAAATCGGCAAAGGCATCTATAGCTAGTGGAGAAACTTCTTCTAGCTTCGGTTCTAGATATGCAATCGGAGCAAACTGATGCTTCGTAATGGGCTTATCGTGAATAAGCATGTGCATGACATTACTGCCTAAATCAGCATATGTTTCTGGCTTATGCGTATCTACATATCGTGCAAAACCAACAGACTTGAGGCCTAGCTCACGTTGCTCACGTAATAGATTACTTACATACAGGTTAAACTCATTTGAGGTGACATAGTTAGATGCTCTGAAAAAGCTTTGAACACCTAACATCGCTTGATGGAAGTTGGCTATCTGCTTAAGAACGGTATTCTCAGCTGCTTTGAGAATGTACTCATATCTGTACTCTAGCGCCTTATCGGTATTCTTTTTTTCGTTAGTCCACAGCGCATATGTCATGAGCAAACCAACTAACAACGCAAACAGAGGCAACCATTCATAAGAATAGCGACTAGACAATATCTTTAGTTTTAATAGCCGCATACGTCAAAGCGCATTAACATACTTAAGTTAAAGACATACTATGCCTATATACACAACTTGGCAAAACATTTATGAGTAATACTTTTATAGTGCAATTATGCTAATGCATTCAATAATTTTTAGTGTTAAGTCTAGGTATAAGCAAGGCTAGAGGTTAAAATAACGCTTTTACTTATCACAGCTCACATAGCAAGACATTCACAAAGGTTATCAAGATATGAAATGTGGCATCGTCGGACTTCCTAATGTTGGTAAATCAACATTATTTAACGCCATCACTAAAGCTGGGATTGCCGCAGAAAACTACCCTTTCTGCACCATTGAGCCCAATGTAGGGATTGTTGAGGTGCCAGACCCACGCTTACAACCGCTGATTGATATTGTTAATCCGC
>CAYXGE010000040.1:0-17323 GCA_964464435.1 uncultured Methylophilaceae bacterium | reverse complement strand
TGTGGCGTGCTGTCTACTTCTGGTCGCGCCACCGGTGCGTCGTTAACAGGGGTAACCGTAACCACAGCGTTTGCTGGCACAGAAACAGCACCATTATTATCAGTCACTGTAAATGGTACATTGACCGTACCATTAAAGTTAGCAGCTGGCACAAACTGAATAGTTGCCGCTTGTGCTGGGGTTAACGCTGTATTAACTGGCACTGCTACTGCTGGTGTTGCAGGATTGCCGTCAGCATCGTAAACCAATAAACCCTGAGTTGCATTTGGCAATGTGGTGATTTGATAACTTACAACAGTGCCGTCTGAGTCTGTACCACCTAGCACTAGTGAAATTGGCAATCCATCTTCAACACCTACAGATGCGCTTGGTGTGGCTACTGGTCTAACGTTAGTTACACCAGCATTACCATTATTTGCACCAGGATTATTATTCGCATCGTCTTCACCATAAGCTTCAATAATTCGATCTTCAAGCGCACTTCTGTCTAAATTAAGACCAAAAGCACGAAGTAATTCCGTAATTCGTCCTAAATTAACAAAACCATGCCCATAGGCTGTAGATCCTCCAGCACCCCTGAGACCTGCCGCAGTTTCTTCAATGGATTCATTGATATCTTTGCCTTCTTTAATAGCTACAATAATCGATTGAATTGTTGCCAAATCAACAGCACTATCATCCGCAGAAGGCTCAATGACACTTGTAAGCTCTTCAGTAAACTTAACTGTTTGCTCAGCAGAAACTAGTACTTTTCTGCCATTTTCAAGCTTAATCTCAACAACAATGCCTTTAGGCGTAATAATCGTATCGTTGGGTTGGACAGTATCATTCAACCTGAGCGTTTTTTGTTGCCCATTTTCAGCAAGTACAGAAGGTGCTTCTGCTGCTGTTGCACCTGTAATCGCAATAACGGTTCCGATAATCGCCATGACTCAACTCCTAAAAGCTTGTAAATAGTTAGTTATAAATGTGGCAAAACTTTTTGCCGATGACAGCATTAAATATGATTTAACGGTAAAAAAATATTGTACTGAAGTACAGTATTTAAATATTGAGTGCTAGCTGAGAAACTTTTTCGTTTAAGATTAAAGCCAATTGCAGACGGTCTTTGACCTGTAGGCGTTCAAACACGCTTGAAAGATGGGCTTTTACAGTGCGTTCTGTAATATTAAGTACACGGGCAATTTCTTTATTGCTTAATCCTTTAGCGGCTTGCAATGCCACATCACGTTCGCGTTTAGTCAGTAATTTAAGGGTTGCTTTAATATCTTCAGATGGATTACCTACTAACTTTGAAGTGGCCAAAATCATTTTTCTTAGAAATTCAGGACCCATCCAAATGCCGCCATGATTAATCACGGTAAGCACTTCTTTTAACACCTTGGCCGAACTGTAGGCATGACAATAGCCAAACGCACCACTTGCAATTGCAGCAAAGGCATCTGCCTCGTCAGGCACATCCGCCATGACTACTATTTTTGCCTCAGGATGTGCTTTGATTAAGGTACTCATGGTGCCATCTAGCCATATTTTTCGTTCAAAACCATTGTGTAACCAGTAAACACTAGCTTGTTTTGATTGGCTTTCTATTTGGTTTAAATCTTGATAAAGCTCTGCCTTGGGAAAAGCAAGCGCCCAATCAGTCAGCATAACTTCGCTTCGAGAGATAAAAATATGACGCATTTATCTTTCCGTAAATGCGTAGGCTTTTGCTTTAAGCACTGGCTTGAGCAAGTATGAGAGTACCGATTTTTTACCCGTTAATATATCTACTTGCGCCACCATCCCCGGAATAATGGGTTGGTTTTTACCTAAGCTAGATTTAATAGTACGCACCCGGACTATATAAAAGGCATTACCTTTGTCATCAATCACTGAGTTGGCCGCTACATTTTCAACGAGCGCATCTAAAGTGCCGTAAATAGTGTAATCATAAGCGGTTAGTTTAACCGTCGCTTTTTGGTTGAGGGTTACAAATGCAATGTCCTTGGGTTCAATTTTAGTCTCTAGCACCAAGGTGTCATCTGATGGCACCACCTCTAACACTTCTTTACCTGGCTGAATCACGCCTCCTACAGTATTGGCAAATAAACGACTAATCTTGCCATTAACTGGTGACTTTAGCGTGGCTTGTTTTACTTTGTCTGTAAGCCCTTCACTGGTTGCTGTAAGGCCATTAATTTTGGCAGTTGTTTCATTTAAGTCAGTTCTTATACGGCTTAAATAAGTTTGTTCTACTTCACTGATTTTTCGTCTTGCTTCTGCTATCGCAGCTTGAATACGTCCAATCGATGCGCGTGCTTGGTCCCGCTCACCCAAAAAGCGTGAAGCATCGCGCTCAAGCCTTAAAATATCAACATCTGACACAGCACCAGAACTTTGCAAAGGTTTTGTAACATTCAGCTCTTGTTTTGTAAGCTCATAGCCACGTTCAGCTTGCTCACTGTTGGCTCGCGCTTCTTGTAACTCACGCTCACGTTGAATCAGTTGTTGTCTTGCAATGCCGATTTGCGACTCTAGTTCATCTCGGCTCGCATAAAAGAGATCTTGTTCTTGACGATTAACCTCAGGCACTTCTTTTATTACCTCAGCAGGAGGTGAATAACTTCCACCAGTAGCCAGCGCTTTGAGTCGATATTGCTTAGCAAGCAAGGCTAAATATTGTGAACGGTTTTCTTTTAATGAAGATACTGCGCGTGTTTCATCAATACGAATAAGTGGGTCGCCCTTACTTACGGTTTGTCCTTCTTTCACCAATATTTCTGAAACAATACCACCATCTAAAGATTGAATAATTTGTATTTGTCCAGATGGAATAACACGTCCCTCTCCACGCGTCACCTCATCCACCTCTGTGAAGTAAGCGGCAAGAATAATGGCTATCAAAATGCCCAAAATAGCATATAACAACCCTTTGGCTCTTTGCGGCGCATCTTCCAATACAGCATCATAAATTTCGTCATGCCAACTTGCTGAGTCTTTGGTTTCCTGAGGTGCAAACTTATCTAGTACGTAATGCAGTGGTTTATTTAGTTTTGTTTTCTCAAAAAAGCGATTGAGCGTGCCAAAAATATTAAATAATTTTTGACTCATAGTGCTTTTCCTATTTTACCTGCACGAAGTGCCTCAATAATCATTTCCTTTTTGCCATCTGCCATAATACGGCCACTGTCAATCACAATAATTCTATCGACCAAATCAAATAAAGAGGAACGATGGCTAATGAGCATCAAAGTTTTACCTACCAACTCTTCTTTTAAGCGCTGTTTAACAAGCTCCTCTCCTGAATGGTCCATGGCACTGGTGGGCTCATCAAGTAACACAATTGGCGGGCTATTGATAATTGCTCTAGCAATACCCACACCCTGTTTCTGCCCACCAGATAGGGTTTCCCCACGCTCTCCCACAGACATATCATAACCACTTGGGTGCATATTAATAAACTCGTCTATGCCCCCCACTTTTGCCGCATGCATAATCTGCGCATCTTCCGCATGGGGAGCGGCAATCGTAATATTGTCGCGCATGGAACCATAAAAAAGTTGGGTATCTTGTTGCACATAGGCAATGTTTCTTCTTAACTCAGCAGGGTCTAATTGGCGAATATCTACGCCATCCACCAAAACAGAACCGTTAGATGGCTGGTATAAGCCTAGCAGCATTTTATGAATGGTTGTTTTACCAGAACCCATGCGCCCAAGAATCGCCACATGCTCGCCCGCTTTGATTTTAAAAGAGACATTTTTTAGTGCCGCTAATTCTGAATTAGGGTAATTAAAACTCACCTCTCTGAACTCAATATCCCCTGAAAATACGCGTCTAGATAAAAATGTACTATCTTCTGGGCGCTCAACAGGATTACTCATGATAGTTTCAAGCGAGGTTAGCGAAGTAGAGGCATTGTGGTATTGGGTCAACAAACCTGCCGCTTGCGAAATAGGCGCTAAAGCTCTGCCCGACAACATGTTACATGCGATTAATCCACCCATAGTGAGTTCACCGTTCATCACAAGGTATACGCCTAATAACAACATCGCAAGCGTTATGACTTGTTGTATGCCCATGGAACCGTTATTAATACTTGAAGAAAGCAATTTAAGCTTACCGCCAACCTCTGCCAAATAAGCAGTACTGCGCTCCCATTTGGTTTGCATCACACTTTCAATACCTAGTGATTTAATCGTTTCCAAACCCACCAAACTTTCAATCAGGGTTGCATTTCGCATTGCGCCTGCACGGTACATAGTTTCCGAAAGCTCATGCATTTTGGTTTGTACGCTTAGCGCATAAATCAACATAATGACGCCACCAATAATCACTGGAAATATCATCTGCCAACCAATCCAACCAATGACTATGATAAAAATTAATGAAAATGGGATATCAATAAAGGTAGTAATAGTGGCTGACGTAATGAAGTCTCTGACCGTTTCAAAGGAACGTAAATTAGAGGCAAATGAACCTGCAGATTGTGGGCGGTTTTCCATACGCACGCCCAATACCCGCTCCATAATGTTGGCAGATAGTTTCACATCTACACGTTTACTGGCCCAATCTAAAAAATAGCCTCTTATAGTGCGTAAAATAAAGTCACCACCAACAATCACAAATACAGCTAAACTAAGCATCCACAATGTTTCAATGGATTTATTAGGCACGATTCTGTCATACACATTCATCGAGAATAATGGCATGGCAAGCGCAAACATATTGATTAAAAATGCCGCTAGCATGACGTCTCGATAAATCTTATTGTTAGCTGAAATCGTGCCCCAGAACCAATGCTTGAGCTTCACTTTACCTACATCGGGTGCGCGTTCATCAAACCTAAACCTTGGTTTAACAATGACTGCATGCCCTTCATACTTGGCTTCTAGCTCAGCCAATGGCATCACAATTTCAGCTTCACTCACCTCAGGCAATAACACTCTTGCCTGTTGGCGACTGGCATCAAACCCTAGCAATAAACATGCAGTTTCTCCGCGCAACAGGAGCATAGTGGGCAGATATTCGTTAGGGATTTTGGCTAATTCTATTTTAGTAACCTTAGTGGTTAAATGCGCGCGCGCTGCGGCACGTTTAATCAAACTAGGGGTGAGTTTTGTGCCACGTAAAGGCAAGCCAGAAACAAGTGCATCCCGTGTGGTTGAAATTTGGTGATATCGACAAAGTACCAGCAAGCACTCCAACAACGGGTCATGCCTAGTGTCTTCAGATATTTTTTCTGCTGCTATGGGTTCAGTTTGAACATCAGTCATTATTAAAATTTTTCACAGATATTATCGTTATATTGCGTATTCTAGCCAGTTTACGGTACTTACTGCTACTTCTTTAGACTAATTTACAAACTAATCAGCAAGATGTAAAGGATTTTAAAAGCGAATCAGCAACAAACAAAATGGATTATCCGTAATAAACAGAATCAACACCATGAAAAGTGCACAATTTAATTTGGAATTGATTTGGAGAGATGGAGGCGCGAACCAGAGTCGAACTGGTCTAAACGGCTTTGCAGGCCGCGGCATAACCGCTTTGCTATCGCGCCATCGCCGCTCTAATACTGAGCGGTACAAGGTAAAAAGGGAAAGCTACAACAAGTGCTTTCCCTTTTAAATGTTTGGAGCGGGAAACGAGTCTCGAACTCGCGACCTCAACCTTGGCAAGGTTGCGCTCTACCAACTGAGCTATTCCCGCATTTTCTTATGACAATCAGGTTGCAGTCATGTCTTAAAGAAGCGTGCATTTTAAGGATTTTAAGGCTTGTGTCAACACCCTAAACGCATTATTTTAAACTTCGCATTTGCGGCCAAGCCGCTTTAAGATAGTAAACCATTGACAGCAATGTTAAAAATGCCGCCACCCAAATCAAAAGCGTACCAATAAATTTAATGTCTATGCCTAAAATTGGGTCAAAGTACAATAAAAATGGAATCGCTATCATTTGTAAAGCCGTTTTTAATTTGCCAATAAATGCCACTGCTACACTGCTACCCTGTCCTAAGTTTGCCATCCATTCGCGCAAGGCACTAATGGCGATTTCTCTGCCGATAATAATCAGCGCAATACCTGCCCCTACTCTTTCGAGCTCTACCAATACAATCAGCGCAGCCGCCACCATGAGTTTATCGGCAACTGGGTCTAAAAATGCGCCAAACGCTGAGGCTTGGTTATATTCCCTGGCAATGTAGCCATCCAGCCAATCAGTAATCGAGGCTAATACAAAGATGACGGTTGCGATTAAATTGACTTGATGTTGACTAAGAAAATGTTCTGGCACATAAAGCACGCCCACGAACAAAGGGATCACCGCGATGCGCATCACAGTAAGCGTATTAGCGGTATTCCAAATGGACATTAGTGCAACTCCTGATATATTTTTTCGGCAAGGCTCAAACTGACCCCTTCTACTTTCGCTAACTCATCAATGCTTGCTTGTTTTACACCTTCTAAGCCGCCAAACCAAGTCAGTAAAGCTTTACGGCGTTTTGCGCCTATCCCTGCAATTTCTTCTAAGGAGGATTGTACCCTAGCTTTGGCGCGTTTGGCACGATGCCCTGTAATCGCAAAACGGTGCGCTTCATCACGAATTTGTTGCAACAAATGTAAGCCTATATTGTCTTTTTCTAAATTAAGCATTTCACCAGTATCAGAGAATATCATGGTTTCTAGCCCTGGTTTACGCTCCTCACCTTTGGCAATGCCTACCAGTAAAATATCTTCTAATCCCACTTCTTGCATAACTTCAATGGCAACACCTAACTGTCCTTTACCGCCATCAATAAACACCAAATCTGGGCGCTTACCCTCACCTGCTGCTACTTTTTTATAGCGTCGCGTGAGTACATCACGCATGGCTGCATAATCATCGCCTGGGGTAATACCTGTGATGTTATAGCGCCTGTATTCACTATTTTGCATATCGCCTTTATCAAACACCACACAACTCGCCACAGTGGCTTCGCCCATGGTATGGCTAATATCAAAACATTCAATACGCTCTGTATTGTCTGCTAAGTGTAGAGCCTCACGCAACGCTTGCAGACGGGCTTGCTGGCTACTATGTTGCGCTTGTCTTTGTTGTAAGGCGAGCTCTGCATTAGTTTGTGCCATTTTTAACCATACGCGCTTATCGCCAATGGCGTTGGTATTGATTTTTACTTTACGATTAGCCTGCTCACTTAACAACTCGGCTAATGGTTCTGTATCAATATCGGCCCCTACAATCAGCAAAGGCGGCGTGTTTTGCGCCATATAGTGCTGCTCAATAAAGGCTTGCATGGTCACACTGAGTTCTGCGCCATCCGTGTTTTTAGGAAAAAAGCTCTTATCGCCCAAATGCCTACCACCACGAATCATCACCAAATTCACGCACTGCTCTCCCATTGCTTCGGCACAGGCGATGACATCGGCATCGGCAACGTTAAAATCGCTCACAAACTGCTTGGCTTGCACTTGCCTTAAACTCTGCATACGGTCACGAAACACAGCCGCCATTTCATACTCTTGCGATTCAGCTGCCTGTGTCATTTTTTCTGCCAGCGCCTCCATCACAGCCTGCTCTCTACCCTGCAAAAACAAAGCCGCATGATGCGTATCGCGACTGTAATCTTGTTCAGAAATATACCCTACACACGGGGCAGTACATCGCTCTATTTGATGCTGTAAACAAGGGCGTGAACGATTCGCAAATACCGTATTTTCACATGTACGCAATAAAAATACTTTTTGTAGTAATTGAATACTCTCACGCACCGCCACCGCATTAGGAAAAGGCCCAAAATACTGATGGCCTTTTTTTTGCACACCACGATGAAAGGCTAGGCGCGGAAATGCATCATTGGTGAGCGTAATATAAGGGTAGGATTTATCATCTCTAAACACCACGTTGTAACGCGGCATCATGCTTTTAATCAGATTATTCTCAAGCAGTAATGCTTCAGATTCAGTATGCGTAACCGTGGTTTCAATCTTAGCGATTTGCGATACCATCATTTTGGTGCGTGGGCTTGGCAAATTTTTATTAAAATAACTAGAAACCCGTTTTTTAAGGTCTTTCGCTTTACCCACATAAATCACGGTATCCTCGGCGTTCATCATGCGATAAACGCCTGGCAAATGCGGCAAATTCTTTAAGATGGGTTTGGGGTCAAACATGCAACGCTTTAATCATCTAGAAGTTTGCCACCTATCGCCCAGTCTTCATACTCTACCTCTTCAAATACGATATAGGTGTAATTAGCTGGCTTATGAGCAACACGCTCTAAAACTTCTGTAATTTCTTTTGCAATTTGCTTTTTTTGGTCTTTATTTACCTTGCCTGCAAGTTTAATGTTCACATATGGCATAGCATCCTCCTAATTAATGTGGTTGAGTGTGGTCTTCAGCTAAGGGTTCAAGCGTCACATGTTGAATATTAAATTTAGTTTTAAGCATCTGCCGCATGTCATGCATACTCTCTTGCCAATGGTTAGCATGCACATTCAGGCTCACATGCGCAGTAAGTGACACCACTTCTGAAGAAAGCGACCACACGTGCAGGCAATGAATATCGGCTACATTTGGCATTGCAAGCATAGCACTTTCAATGTTGACAATATCTAAGTGCGTAGGCACCCCTTCCATCAGGATATTGCTGGACTCTCTAATAAGGTTGTAAGTTGAATATAAAATCAACCCAGAAATGAGCAGTGACAGGATAGGGTCAATAGGTGTCCAGCCAGTGAGCCAAATGATGACACCAGCCAAGATGGCTACCACTGAGCCTAACATATCGCCCATGACATGAATCATAGCGGCACGGGTATTAATATTGTGTTGGTGCGGATGCAGTTGCTTGGCAACAAAAATATTTACTGCCAAGCCAAGCATGGCAATTAAAATCACAGATAAGCCTTTAACTTCATTTGGGGTAGAAAACCGTTGAAAGGCTTCAAGCACAATCATGGCTACTAACAGCAACATGACTAGGCCATTAATCATTGCGGCTAGGACTTCTGCGCGAATATAACCAAAACTATATTGCTGAGTAATAGCACGCGCAGCTACTTTCGCACCCAGCCATGCAATTGCAAAGCCCATGGCATCAAAGAACATATGGCCTGCATCACTTAACAAGGCCAGCGAACCTGCTAGCCACCCACCCACTGCCTCCACAAAAGCAAAACTGAGTGTTAGCGCCAAGGGAATCAGCAGTACTTTTTCTTGACTCAGATGCTGGCTTAAATGGTGATGAAAAGCGCCATGCTCTTGGTGATGGTCATGCGTATGGTCATGGGTCGGTGATGCATCATGCGCGTGGGCATGGTCGTGCAGATGTGTATGTTCAGTCATAGACGATATGCTATCAGCACAATGGATTAATAGGCAATAAAAAGCGGTTGGTCTTGAAGACACAACCGCTCACAATATAAATTAAACTTAGTTTTTATCCTCGCGCCTATCCTTGCGCAGCTCATGGCGTTTTTTCATTTTATCTTTCATGGCTTTCTTTTCATCTTGGTCTATAAAACCATCACCGTTGGTATCGGCTTTTTTAAAGTGTTCTTGCATATGTTGCTCACGTGAGGCTTTAAATTCGTCAAAGCTCACTTTACCGTCATTATTGGTATCCGCTTTTGTATGATGAACATTTTCACCAGCTTCATGATGGTCTGCGTAGGCAATATGCGCTGTTAAAAAAATGGTTGCCATCATTGTTGCAAACATATGTTTTAATTTCATCGTCAACTCCTTTAATCGATTAAGAACTAATCATAATGTTAGTTGATTTTAAACGCGCTAAAGCATCATTTGTTGACTTACTGGAATAATAAAGTGCAAACAACATAAGCAAGCCGCCTTATAATAAGGGCATGCGAAGTAAACTTGGAGACTGTGATGCGCTATTACTTAATATTAAGCATTTTGCCACTTATGGTGAGTTGCGCCAGCATGCAACATAAGCAATCTAAAACGATAACAGTGCATGCAATTTCTGCTGCAGGCATTGGAAAAGCCATTGGCACTGTAAGCTTTGAAGAATCTGTTAAGGGGTTGGTAATTAGCCCCAAACTACACTCACTCAGCGCTGGCTTGCATGGCTTTCATATTCATGAAAACCCCAGTTGCGAGACTGCAGATAAAGAAGGTAAAGCAGTGGCTGGTTTAGCTGCTGGCGGACATTTTGACCCTCACAGCAGTGCAAAACATGAAGGACCAGAAGGCCAAGGACATCATGGCGATTTACCAGCACTTATAGTCAATACGGATGGCACTGCCAACACTACACTAACAGCACCTAGACTCAGGTTGGCTGATATTATTGGGCGTAGCTTAATGATTCATGAAGGTGGCGATAACTATAGCGACAATCCCAAGCCCTTGGGCGGTGGCGGCGCACGCATCGCTTGCGGTGTAATTAATTAAATAGGATGTATAAGTATCGATGTTAAGTTATAGACATGCCTTTCATGCAGGCAACCATGCCGACGTGCTTAAGCATTATGTGTTGTTTGAAATACTGCAATATTTTTTGCAAAAAGATAAGCCTTTTAGCTATATCGATACACATGCTGGCGCTGGTATGTATGCCTTACATGAGGGCTACGCGCAAAAAAATGCAGAGTATACCAATGGCATTGAAAAACTGTGGCAATCAAGCACTAAGCTAGAAAACTTTAAAGACTTTCTAGCTTCTATTCAAAGCTTTAACCCAACGCAATCACTACAGTATTATCCAGGCTCACCTGCCCTAGCCTACCGCATGCTTAGAGAATGCGATAAGTTACGCTTATTTGAGTTACACCCCAGCGATTACAAGCTACTTATAGAAGCGATAGAAAGTATTAAGAATAACCCTAAGAGTCGCAAATCAACGATTGAGCAAATAGACGGCTTTGCTGGCATTAAATCTGCCCTGCCACCTCCTTCACGACGTGCTGTGGTACTCATAGACCCACCGTATGAAGAGAAAGCCGATTATAAGCGCGTTGTCACCATGCTTGAAGACAGTTTAAAGCGCTTTGCTACTGGCACTTATATGGTTTGGTACCCATTATTACAGCGCTCAGAAATCGCAGAAATGCTAAAAGCAATCAGCAAGTTGTCGCCGCAAAACTGGTTGCATGTTAGCCTTTCAGTGCAAACGCCCTCACTTGATGGTTTTGGCATGCACGGTAGTGGTTTATATATTATTAACCCACCTTGGACCCTACCTGCAACACTTGAAGCCACATTGCCATGGTTAAGTGAGTTATTAGCGATTGATGATGGCGCAACGTTTTATCTTGATTCAAATATTACCTAGAGGCTAGTGCTAGATTAAAAATCATAAGTCATCATTTTTTCAGGGGTTGAATTTCCAATCAACACATCAAAATGGTGAATTGCTAGCGTTCTGCCATTTTCCGTTTCTACATGCACTTTCCACGCGCCCGCCGCCAAATTACTTTTATAGGTATAACCCCGAAAACCATTATTACGTCCTCCACTTAAGGTAAAACCAATACGTGAGCGCGTTTCCCATCCATGTTTACCATCATTGTACATCCAGTGATGATACAACCTTGTACTTAAACCTCGCGGTGCAAAAACGGATGATACGCAATACAAACGCTCCCCAACAGGCACATGTATTTCTTCATCTACTCGCTTAAATACTTGCCACCAAGCCGCTTTTTCAAGCGTAATACGATACTGTCCTTGCGACTTATTTAAATTCAAACCTACTTGAATATCGCGTTTTACCAATGGTACAGGTGGAATTATATCTAGTGGATATGCCACTGCGAGCATAGCCGCAATCACCCACACAGGCCAACTGCGCCCTGGGCAATCAGGTGTTTTTTTACGTAGATAATGTGTAATTACAGCGCCAAGTGCGGTGCTCACATAAAACCAAAACCATGCAATACTGCCTACAATAAATGGCAGTAAAAAATTCAGTAATAACATGGCACATAAGCCAAACAATGCCCAAGTTAAGGTAAAGCGATGATATTCATCGTCAATATATTCATTGGCTACCAGCAATAAGCCCAGCAACAGGGCAAGCATCCATGCAAGCAGATGATTAGCGCTCTTAAAATATAAAATAAATAGTGCGCTAAACAAACTACCAAATAAAAATTGCAAAGCTAAAAAAGGGATTCGCTCAATCAAAGGACGTTGACTAGGCGGTAAAGTCACAAGTCCCTTTTGGCTTTCATTACCAACTAAAGTCTTATGTCGATGGCCTAACCACCATAACATACCACCTGCTGCTACTAAGTAGCCAAATAGTACCCACAAATCAAGATAATTGACTTGTCTGCCAATGGTTAACGCATCCCATATAAATCCACCAAAAAACGCAATGGCTGGTAAATAGCTTTTGATATTTTGAATGGCTAGTTTCATTGACTAAAATGTTCTAAGGTATAATTAACTTTAATTTTTTAATGAGTAATTGCAATATGAAAGATATTCATCAACACAAAAAATCTAATTTAATGACCAGCATTCTATTTGGTAGCCGTTGGTTACAAGTGCCTTTATATTTAGGTCTTATTGTAGCGCAAGGTGTCTATGTATTTCACTTTATGGTGGAACTGTTTCATCTTGTGCAAAAAGTCCCACACCTGCATGAAGCTGACATTATGCTGATTGTATTAGGGCTTATTGATGTAGTGATGATTTCAAACTTATTGATTATGGTGATTGTTGGCGGTTATGAGACCTTTGTTTCACGCCTGAATTTACAAGGCCATCCTGATGAGCCAGATTGGCTTTCTCACGTGAATGCTAACTTATTAAAAGTGAAGCTAGCCACTGCCATTATTGGCATTTCATCTATTCATCTTCTTAAAACCTTTATTAATGCCCACAACTTAGACCAAAAAACCTTAATCTGGCAAACAGTAATTCATATGACATTTGTTCTATCTGCAGTAGCAATTGCCTATATAGACAAACTCATGTCGCATCATACACCTAGCCAATCTCATTAGTTTTTTGATAAGAAAAAAGCCGCTTACGCGGCTTTTTCATGGTTCAGAGCTTTGCAGGTTGACGCATTTTCTGCATGATTAATGCCGAAAGCTCTTCAATTGAACGACTGGTTGAATCTGTCCATGAAATACCCGCCGCACGCATCATACGCTCAGCTGTTTCAATTTCTTTTTTACAGTTTTCAACAGAAGCATACAAGCTATCTGGCCGACGCTCATTACGCACAGAATGTAAACGCTCTGGCTTAATAGTTAAGCCAAATATTTTATGTTTATGTGGCAATAAAGCCGCAGGCAAAGTGCCGCGCTCAAAATCCTCTGGTATTAAAGGATAATTAGCCGCTTTTAGTCCAAACTGCATGGCCAAATATAGACTGGTAGGCGTTTTACCACAACGCGATACGCCCACAAGAATGACCTGTGCCTCATCTAATCCCTCATTGGTAATACCATCATCGTGCCCAAGCGTAAAATTAATGGCTTCAATTCTGTCATGGTAATTTTGCCCCATCACGCTATGCGCAATACTCGCGCCTGTCAGTGGCTGTTCTTTTAACTCTTTGGCTAATGGGTTGATAAATGACTCAAACAAATCTATGTAATAAGCATCTACATCTTTGAGCGATTTTCTTAAATAGGGATCACCGATTGACATGATGACGACAGGTCGTACTTTATCAATCACTTTTGCTTCAGCAATGCGCTTTTGCGCATCCTCAATTTGCTCCATATTTTCCACAAACGGAATACGCACATGTGTCAGTTTAGTATTAGGAAAATGCGCTAACAGCCCCCCAAGTGAACTCGCTGTGATACCAGTTCCATCAGAAATAAAAAATAAGGTGCGTTTCATTTAAAGCCTTTTCAAAATAAAACAGCCAGTTAAACCATGTTCAACTGGCTGAATAATCAATGATACATGCTAATTCTAAAAGTTATTTAATTAAACGTTTCCATGTTGCAATAACTGTATCAGGATTAAGCGATACTGATTGTATGCCTTGTGCAACCAGCCACTCAGCAAAATCAGGATGGTCTGAAGGGCCTTGTCCACAAATCCCTACATAACGCCCTAAACGATTACAGGTGCCAATCGCCATTTTGAGCAATTCTTTGACGGCATCATTTCGTTCATCAAAGCCATCTGCCAAAATACCTGAGTCACGGTCCATGCCCAGTGTGAGTTGGGTGAGGTCATTTGAACCGATTGAGAAACCATCAAAATACTGCAAAAATTGCTCTGCAATTAAGGCGTTCGATGGAATTTCGCACATCATAATCAAACGTAATCCATTCAAACCACGGCTCAAACCATGTTTTGCCATAATTTCAGTGACAGCTTTTGCTTCGTCCAGCGTTCGTACAAATGGAATCATCAGCTCAACATTAGTCAAACCAAGCTCTTCACGTACTTTTTTCATGGCAATACACTCTAGGGCAAAGCACTCTTTAAAGTCCTCCGACATGTAGCGCGCCGCACCACGGAAGCCAATCATTGGATTTTCTTCATCTGGCTCATAAATTTCACCACCCACCAGTTTTTTATACTCGTTTGACTTAAAGTCAGACATACGCACAATCACTGGTTTTGGATAGAATGCAGAGGCAATCGTCGCCACACCCTCAACAATTTTTTCAATATAAAACTCTTTAGGGCTGTCATAACCGCGTGAACGGTTTTTAATGGTGGTTTGAATTGCCGCAGGCATCGCATCAGCATTTAAAATGGCTTTGGGGTGAATACCAACCATATTGTTAATCACAAACTCTAACCGTGCCAAGCCAACACCGTCGTTAGGAATTTGTGCAAAATTAAATGCCATGTCTGGATTACCCACGTTCATCATAATCTTACATGGGGCTTTGCCAAGGGTTTCATTTTCTTGTGAGGTGACTTCGTATTCAAGCGCGCCGTGGTATACAAAACCAGATTCACCTTCGGCACATGATACTGTAACCACTTCACCTTCACGTAATACATCAGTCGCATTCACTGCACCAACAATCGCTGGAATTCCTAATTCACGTGCAATAATCGCAGCATGGCAGGTACGTCCGCCACGGTTAGTCACTAAAGCACTCGCACGCTTCATCACAGGTTCCCAGTTCGGGTCTGTCATATCTGCCACTAATACATCACCAGGTTGTACGGTATGCATTTCTGCAGGATCCATCACAATTCGCACTGGGCCTACACCCACTTTTTGTGTAACGGCACGGCCAACCACTAATGGCACAGCACTGTGTTTAGCTAACTTAAAGGTCTCAGTAGTTGAGCTCTTAGCCTCTTGTGACTTCACGGTTTCAGGACGTGCTTGCAAGATGTATAACTTGCCATCTAAGCCATTTTTACCCCACTCAATATCCATAGGGCAACCGTAATGTTGCTCGATTGTCATGGCGTAACGTGCTAACTCTAAAATATCGGTGTCATTAAGTGAGTAGCGGTCGCTCTCTTCAGGGTCTACTTCAACAGTATGGGTACTTTTGCCTGCTTGCGTAGCATCTGAAAACACCATTTTAATCAGTTTAGAGCCAATATTTTTACGCACGATAGCTGGTTTACCCTGCGCTAACAAAGGCTTATGCACGTAAAATTCATCAGGATTAACCGCGCCCTGCACGACAGTTTCGCCTAAACCGTATGAAGAAGTAATAAACACTACATCTTTAAAACCAGATTCAGTATCAATAGTAAACATCACGCCAGCACAGCCGATGTCACTGCGCACCATTTGTTGCACACCTGCAGACAATGCTACATCGGCATGCACAAAGCCTTTGTGTACGCGGTAAGAGATGGCACGATCATTATATAAAGAAGCAAATACTTCCTTAATGGCATGTTTAATATTATCCACACCGTGAATATTTAAAAATGACTCTTGCTGACCAGCAAATGAAGCATCTGGTAAATCCTCTGCGGTTGCAGAAGAACGCACTGCAAAGGTAGTGCCAGGCGCTGATTTGTCAATTAAACGTTGGTAATTTTCCTCAATCGCTTTATCTAAGGCGGCTGGGAAACTTGCATCCATAATCCATTTACGAATTTTTGTACCACATTCAGCCAGTGCCTGAGTATCATCCACATTTAACTTATCAAGCTCAGCATTAATTTTCTTATCTAGCCCAGTTTGCGCTAAAAACTCGCGGTAAGCATCTGCAGTGGTTGCAAAGCCAGTAGGCACACGCACACCTTTGGCAGTGAGCTGTGAAATCATCTCACCAAGTGATGCGTTTTTACCGCCCACTGATGGCACATCGACATTGCGTAAATTCTCAAATGGTACTACGTGGCTAGACATTTTTGACCCCTTAATTTGCCATATTCAAATTCTAAAGATACGCTGTACCGCCTCCTCCAACCAGCTTACCTTTTTTGTAACTTAGTGACATTTTGCCAAATTGTCAGACATCTGTCACGCTAAGATTGGCGTAATGACGGGTTTTCCGCTTAATTTGTAAAAAGTTAATAACTTGGTTTGACTTAACAGACTGTTTAAGATAACTTAATTCTCTGAAATAATCACTTGTGTACAACGCATATGTGCTGTGTTTAAAACCATTATCCTAACATTAACGAAAAAGAAACTTTTCACATGAAGATACTTGAAAATACGCCACTTTGGGTTACTCTTGCTTTTGGCAATGTTGAAACCAGAAAAACAGCTATCCTACTTATTATAAGTAGCATTATTTTCAGCTTGTATTGTGTGCCTTGGGTACAATTTTCTAAACTGCCGCTTGTAGCAAGGCTTTTCTTAATTCATGACTGGAGCTGGTTTGCGGTGATGGTGCCTATGGTGATTTGGTATTGGCTAAGCTTGCGCTGGATAGACCAGCACCAAGCATGGGGCAGTTAAAAATTACATGCAATCTTAGCTTATCATTCCTAAAGCGCATCTAAACAAACTTGCCAATCACATATCCAATGACAACACCAATCATCAGCGCAATGGTAACTAATCGGTAATTGAGAAATTGTTGCGTATACCCATTTTTAATGGCCACATACGATACAACATACCCCAACGCATTTAATAACCATATAAATGGTAGCGTTAAAATTTTCACAATCGGGTGACCAATCCAAGGCACTAACGCCACCAAACCCAGTAACCAACCAAAAGCATTTGTCAAAAGCGCAAGCAATATTACGCATGCAGAAACTAATCTAGCATCAAAATTATATTGATATGCAACATAAATAAAACTAAATATCGCTATCCAAATTGGCAACATTCTGCGCCAATTGCTTGCAACTTCCTTGCCTTCCGTTACATCAGCTTCAATCGGTTTCACTACGCCACTTCCGCAATAGGAATGATCTTCTTGGTATACTCAGGCATCTTATCGAA
>CAYXGE010000039.1:3507-17421 GCA_964464435.1 uncultured Methylophilaceae bacterium | reverse complement strand
TAAAATCATATTCGGCGGATAACGCTACGCTCATCCGCCCTACAGCCCAATATCCATGCGGGTCTTGGGCATGCTGTCAATAAGTTGTAAAATGCTTGCATGACCACTTCAAATAACTATACTGTCGATTGTGACACCCACGGCACACAAACAGGCGCGATTGTTTGCCGCCACATTATTGATGCAAAAGACCACGTGGTGGGTTTTGTTGAAAACAGTGATGACCCTAATGACTTACAAGCTTGGTGCGACGCCTGCGAGGCGATGTTTATACAAGAAGATGGCATGACAGAAGCGTTTGAAGCGTTTTGTGATGCTGGCGTCGTTTGTACCGATTGTTACACGCTTTTTAAAAACAGGCACAGCCATTTTTAACCATGCGCCATAGCCCAAGCCTTTGTGTTTGTGAAAGCGGCAAACCGTATGAACGCTGTTGCGCACCCTACCACAACGGCACACCTGCCCCCACGGCTGAAGCACTGATGCGCTCACGGTATAGTGCTTATGTGCTGAGTTTAGAAAGTTATGTATTGGCGACATGGCATGCTAGCACGCGCCCTAATGCGCTTAACCTTGCTGAAGATACTGCAACCAAATGGCTTGGATTACAAGTTAAACGCGTTGCGGAGACAAATAACACTGCCATTGTTGAATTTGTAGCAAGATACAAAATTGCTGGTAAAGCTGAACGCTTGCATGAAATCAGCCGCTTTGAAAAGTTAAATGGCTGTTGGTATTACCTTGATGGCACTTATCAGTAGCCTGCTATACTGGGAGTGTTATCTCTACACAAAAGCCTTTGGGCGTTAAGTTAATTGCTTTAACGTTTCCCCCATGCGCTTCTATTACTTGCTTAGTAATGGCCAAGCCCACGCCATGACCTTCTGTTTGGCTACCTGAGTTTCCACGCACAAAAGGTTTAAATATATCTTCTAACTCAGACGCTACCACGCCAAGACCAGCATCAGTCACGCGGAGCAACAAGCTAGACTGGGCTGTTTGTTGTTGCAAATCAATCAGCACTTCAGACTGCTCTGGTGCGTATTTAATGGCATTACGCACTACGTTTTCAATGGCACGATACAACACATCGGGTTGCGCTTGCAGCTGAATTTGCTGTGCGGCATTGAGCTTAAGCACTATGCCTTTGTTTTGCGCTTCAAATTGTGCGTCTTCAAGCAAGCTGGCGAGTAATTGGTTAATTATGAGCGGTTCTTTTTTGAGTTGGGTAACACCAGATTCAAAACGCGAGAGTTCTAGGAGTTCTCCGACTAATTTGTCCATTTTGACCGTTTCACGTTCTATGCGGTCTAGCGAGGCATTTACCTTATCTGGGCTTTGTCGCGCCAAGCCCATTGCCATTTGTATGCGAGCAAGTGGTGAGCGCAATTCATGCGAAACATGATGTAATAAGCGTGTTTGCCCTTGTAGCAGGCTACCAATACGCGTTGCCATGCTATCAAAGTCACGCCCTAAATCAGCCAACTCATCACGTCTACCGCCCATGGCATTGCTGACGCGCACCTCTAGTTTACCTTGCGAAGCTTGCTCAAAAGCATTGCGTAAATATTTGATGGGTTTTGAAAAGTACCATGCCAATAAATATGCAAACACCAAACTAGCCAAAGCCCCTGCCAGCATGGGTTTAAATGGAAATAGACCACGCCTATACGGTGGTGGTTGATGCATATGAGGCGGTCTTTTGCCGATGTCTGGCACAAATAATAAATAAGTGGTGCCGTTTTCAAGTTGCACTGCTTGCACAAATAGCTTGCCAGATTGCGCCGCTTTTTTTGCTGACTCGAGCGTTGTTGGAGGTATGGGGCGATTCAGCATTTCATGACCATGCTTATCAACCGCATACACCTGTGGCATGGGTCTTTGCTGCCATTGGTTTAGCAATTGCGTAAGCGCTTCTGTTCCACCAAACTTTAACGTGGATGCCGCGGCTTCAACCACCGTTTTTGCTGGTCTTGAATATTCAATGCCAGCTACTTCGGAGTTGTTACTATCTATCCAAAAATAAAGGCCAACGCCAGCAATTGCCGTGAGTTGCGCAAGTAAGAAAAAACCGAAAAATTTCCAAAACAGCTTGCCCATATTACTTACTCTTTTATTAGTTGATAACCCATACGATAAACAGTTTGGATGCAATGCCTGCCGTCAGGAAACGTGCCGATTTTCTGGCGAATGCTACTGAGATGTACGTCTACACTTCTATCAAAACGTGCCAACGGCCTGCCTAAACCCTTTTCAGAAAGCTCTTCTTTGCTGACCACTTGCCCTGCATGGCGCATCAACACTTCCAGTAGATTAAACTCTGTACTAGTGAGTAAAAGTGGCTTAGCTTGCCACTCGGTGCGACGTTGCTCAGGCCATAAGCTTAAGTCACCTACGACGAGTTCTTCTACTTGCATGGTGGCCTCTTTGGCATGGCGTATTCTACGCAAAATAGCACGTATACGTGCCATCAACTCACGTGGCGTGCATGGCTTGGGTACATAATCATCTGCGCCAAGCTCTAGCCCAAAAAAGCGGTCAGACTCATCCCCACGTGCCGTAAGCATAATCACTGGAATATGGCTTTTTTCGCGGATAAGTCGCAAAGTTTCAATGCCATTGAGTTTGGGCATCATGACATCGAGCACTGCCAATTCAAATTTACCAGATAGCGCATATTGCGCACCCGTTTCACCATCATTGGCTATTGTTACCTCAAAACCCTCATCCACTAGATACTCTTTGAGCATTTGTGTGAGCTCTACATCATCATCAATCAACAAAATTTTATGCATATTTACACTTGTAAATCTATATAGGTATCAACATCATAGCGCGCATAAAAAGTTTAGCAACCTTTCATATTCAGCTTTACCTAACTTTACTTTTGCTTAACTGCGCTTTACATCTGTCGCCGCCATAATGCATGCGTCGTACAAGCAATGACAGCCGAAGCCAGATACCTTGTAATAATCTTGTGACGTGCATTGCATACTTATTTAAAAAGGAAACAAAATGAATTTAGCGAACAGATTAAAACCAATATTATTAAGCACATTGATTACATTATCTTTGCCAATGGCTGCATATGCTGATGATAAAGGCGGTGAAGGCAAGCATTGCGAGCGTCACGGCATGCACCACAAAGGCGAAAAATTCGGCCACATGGGCATTCCGCCTCACTTGGCAGACCTGAATCTCAGCCAAGACCAACAAGACAAGGTGTTTGCGATTTTCTACCCGCAAATTCCTAAGATACGTGAAATACATAAACAAGAAAAACAACTCAAAGATGAATTACGTGCAGTGTCACAAAGTGACCGTTTTGATGAAGCTAAAGCCAAACAGATTGCAGAAAAGTTAGCGGTTCTTGAGAAAGAGCATGCGCTCAACCGCGCTAAAACGGAGCAACAGGTATACAGCGTATTAACCCCTGAGCAACGTAAAATACTGCAAGAAAGAAAAGATAACGCTGACAAACACGGCTTTATGCACCCAGCAAAATGGCGTGGTCATCAACATGGTAATCCTCATACCCGTGGATAGTGCGCTAAATACTGTTTAATGCACTCCTCTTTGATGTGCTTGCTATCTCCCCAGTAGCCCCTGATTACACCCCGCTCATCGGGGTGTTTTTTTATAGCCTATCGCAAAGCATACCCCCTGCGAGCCAATATCCACGCGCCTTCTAGGCGTGCCCCAATATCAAAAATCTACATATCAGCCCAAATTTTATCTAAACGTTTTGCTGATACGGGGTAAGGCGTTTTGAGCTCTTGCGCAAACAATGAAACGCGTAATTCTTCTATCATCCAGCGGTATTCCGTCAATGTATCACTGGGTTCAATATTGGCTTTACGCAACTGTTTTATTTTATCTTCCCATCGTTGCCATATAATTTGCACCGCTTGCGCATGTCTTGTGTCACGTTCTACCGCGTTAGGGTATTTTTCTAAACGCAGTTTAATCGCCTTAATATAGCGCGGCATATGCTGTAATACAGCCCACGGCGTTTGCGTCATAAAGTGTTTGGGCAACAGCTGTGTGAGATGTTGTTCACATTCTTTTTTAATGCGTTGCATGTTGGCAGGCGTAGCACTCAGCTTTTGTTGCAGGTTGGTATATTCAGCCGCTATCTGCATAACCAGTTGACTAGCTCCTTGCACCACCGCAGGCAAGCGACTGCGCGCACGTGCTTTAAGGTTCATAAACGCTTGGTTGGTATAGGGCAAATCATCTTCACCAATAAAGGCGCGGTCGGCTATGGCAATCAGCATTTCTTCGCGTAACTCATCAGGGCTAATTAAATGTCGAAGCTGCAACGCAAATTGGTTAAAGCCTGGCAAGCCTTTTTCTAGCTGTTTCATTTGTTCTTTAAGTTCAAAGCGCATGAGTTTAGCCACCCCTTTTCTATGGGCTTGCTGAGCGGCTTGCTGATTATCAAACAATTTCACCGACACGCTATCACCGTTATCTTCTATCGCTGGATAACCTGTGAGTTGTTGACCTGCTTTGGCGAAGTTAAGCTCGGCAGGTAAATCACCGAAATCCCACTGTTTTAGGCCTGCTTTTTCTATTTCGGGAGAGCCCTCTCTGAACGTGAGTTGCGCCATTTGCCCCAGTTGTTGTTTGAGCGCTTGCCAATCACGTCCCATCGCAAGTTCTAGCCCTGCTTCATCAACAATTCTAAAGTTCATGCGCATGTGCGCTGGTAGCGCATCGCTTGGCCAATCTTCCACCCCTATTTTGAGCGAAGTTTGATTAAGGATAAATGCTGACAACGCCTGCAACACTGGTTGCTTACCCACTTCAGCTTGCTCTAAAAATGCTGTCACAAACTCAGGCACAGGCACGCATACACGTCGATAAGTTTTAGGCAGGGCTTTAATCAACTGCGTGAGTTTTTCACGTATCATGCCGGGCACTAGCCACTCTGTTTGCGTGGGGTTGAGCTGGTTTAGCAGTGTTAGCGGAATAGTTGCCGTGACGCCATCAAGTGGGTGATTAAGCTCAAAACGGTATTTAAGCGCCACTTGTACACCGTCTAACATCATGGTTTCTGGGTAAAGCACCTCTGTGACACTATGCGCAGCGTGGCGCATGAGAATCTCTTTGGTAAGGTAAAGTAACTTAGGGTTAGCTTTTTCAGCCTCTTGTCGCCATTTTTCAAAGCCTGCACCGTTGACAATATGCGCTGGCACAATCGCGTCGTAAAAATCAAAGAGCACCTGCTCATCTACCAGTACGTCTTGCCTGCGCGCTTTGTGCTCAAGCTCTTCCACTTCAGCAATTAGGCGTTTATTCGCCTCAAAAAATGGCGCACGCGTATCAAACTCCATATTGGCCAGCGCTTCACGTATGAAAATCTCACGCGACTCAGCCACATTGATTGCGCCATAGTGCACGCGGCGCTTAGGCACCACCGTTAACCCATACAATGCAACGCGCTCCCATGCAAACACTTGCGCAGGGCGTCTATCCCAGCGTGGGTCAGTGTAGCTACTTTCCGTTAAACCACGCGCTAGTGGTTCTATCCAATCAGGCTCAATTTTAGCCACACACCGTGCATACAGCTTAGCGGTATCGACTAACTCAGCCGCCATCACCCACTTGGGGCGGCTCTTTTTGAGCGCGGTGCCGGGCGCGATATGAAAACGAATACCACGCGCACCCAAATACGCTTCGGCTTCGCCATCTTTAAAGCCAATATTGCCAAGCAAGCCTGCTAATAAAGCGCGGTGAATTTGGTCATATGTGGCCTCAGTGGTGTTGGTTTTAAACTCCATTTCACCAACAATGCTGGCGATTTGCCCATGCAACTCTCGCCACTCTTTTAATCTTAAAAAAGAAAGGAAATTCGCATGGCATTTATTGAGTAACTCGCGGTTAGATTTTTTATGCTTGAGGGCATCGTCATAAAATTCCCACAGCTTCAAATAGCCCATAAAGTCTGATCGCTCATCAGCAAACTTAGCATGTGCTAAATCCGCCGCTTCACGCTTATCCATCGGCCTTTCGCGTGGATCTTGAATACTCAACACACTCGCAATAATCAAAATTTCTTGCAGACAATTTTCTTTTTGCGCTGCCAAAATCATGCGCCCCACTCTTGGGTCTAGCGGCAACTTAGCAATCTGTAAGCCCAAAGGCGTTATTTGCCTACGCGCATCCACTGCCCCTAACTCTTGCAGTAGTTGATAGCCATCACTAATCAAACGGCTGCTGGGCGGCTCAATAAATGGAAACTCGCTGACATCACCTAAACGTAATGCCGCCATGCGCAATATCACTGCGGCGAGTGAGCTTCGGATAATCTCGGGGTCTGTAAACGCTGGACGCTCATTAAAATCTTGCTCAGCATACAAGCGCACACAAATACCATTAGACACACGCCCGCACCGCCCTGCGCGCTGTTTAGCCGCCGCTTGCGAGATTTTTTCAATTTGCAGTTGTTCAACTTTTGAGCGTGCGCTGTAGCGTTTAACCCGCGCCAAGCCTGTGTCGATGACATATTTAATGCCTGGCACAGTTAGCGAGGTTTCGGCCACGTTCGTCGCCAATACTATCCTGCGTCCACCGCTTGGCTTAAAGATTTTTTGCTGGTCTTCAATCGAAAGCCGCGCAAATAAAGGCAATATTTCTGCACCTTTGGGGTGGTGCTTGCGCAGGTGCTCTGCGGTATCCCGTATTTCTCGCTCGCCCGGCAAAAACACCAAAATATCGCCACCGCCTAAACGCGATAAGTCATCCACTGCATCTAAAATAGCCTCTTCAATTTTTTCTTCACGCTCGTCTTCATCACTTTCTTGCAAAGGGCGGTAGCGAACTTCAACGGGGTAAGTACGTCCCGACACTTCAATGACAGGGGCACCATCAAAATGCTTAGAAAAACGCTCCGCGTCAATCGTGGCACTGGTAATAATCACTTTTAAATCAGGTCGTTTGGGCAAAATCTGTTTGATATAGCCTAACAAAAAGTCAATATTGAGACTGCGTTCATGCGCCTCATCAATTATCAGCGTATCGTAGGCATTTAAAAAACGGTCGCCCTGCGTTTCAGAAAGCAAAATACCATCCGTCATCAACTTGATATAGCTAGACTCTGACAGCTTATCGTTGAAACGCACTTTGTAACCAACGTCTTGCCCTAAAGGTGATTTCAACTCCTGCGCAATACGCGAAGCCACCGAACGGGCGGCGATACGTCGCGGCTGCGTATGCCCAATCATCCCAGCCACACCGCGACCCAACTCAAGGCAGATTTTAGGTAGTTGCGTGGTTTTACCTGACCCTGTTTCACCACAAACAATCACCACTTGGTGTTTGGCAATTGCTTCTGCAATTTCATGACGACGCTCGTTAACTGGCAGATTATCTGCAAACTCTGGTTTAGGTAAATGAGCTTGGCGCTGGCTAAATTGCTGGCATGACGCTTCAAACGCTCGCAATAATTGACCAGATTGCTTTGTAAAATCCACATGTATCTGATTTTTATTAAAATCTATCTGCAATTGACGTAGTTTTCTTTGTAAGAAAAAGCGGTCTTTCCCCATACACTTGGGTAACTGTGCTTCAAGATTTGCGATAATTTTTAATGTGTCAGGGTGTTGCGGATTCATGAATTACAGCACTAAATTCTTTAAAAATTGAAAGGCTCTGGTTATATGATGATTTTAACATGGCACAAATAATACACCCGACAAAAACGAGCCACCTTTTTTGTCTGATAAACTTAATGTAATACAAGTGATTCATCCATTAAACTGCTAGAATAATCGAAAATTAACATGGTTTATTTTTATGTCAGCTTCAGAAGTTAGCAAAAACTCGCTGCCAGCTTTAGCCTTGGCAGCGCTAGGTGTCGTATACGGTGATATTGGCACTAGCCCACTTTACACCATGAAAGAAGTCTTCTCAGTAAGCCACCACCCTATTCCACTTAATCATGACAATATGTTTGGCATCTTATCGCTGATACTTTGGTCACTCATCATGGTGGTATCTATCAAGTACGTAGCATTTATTATGCGTGCCGATAATAATGGAGAAGGCGGTATTATGGCGTTGCTGGCACAAGCAAGCCAAACGGCTGTTGGTAACAAAGATAAACAAAAAACGATAATGCTAATTGGTATTATTGGCGCATGCATGTTTTACGCAGATGGCATGGTCACACCCGCTATTTCAGTATTATCTGCCGTCGAAGGCCTACAAGTAGCAGCACCTTCACTTAATCATTTCATCATTCCCATTACCCTAGTTGTCCTTTTTGGCTTATTTTGGATGCAAAGCAAAGGCACTGCAGTGGTTGGCAGGTTGTTTGGTCCGATTATGCTCATGTGGTTTGCTACCTTGGCTGTGTTGGGCATTAGTAATATTGTGCAGCAACCAGAGGTGCTATTTGCCGTCAATCCATGGTACGGCATACGATTTTTAATTCATAACCCTTTATTAGGTTTTTTTGCATTAGGTTCTGTTGTACTTGCTGTGACTGGCGCTGAGGCACTGTATGCAGACATGGGGCATTTTGGTAAGTTTCCTATACGCTTGGTTTGGTTTTCATTTGTGCTACCGTCATTGGTATTAAATTACTTTGGACAAGGCGCGTTGCTACTTAACAACCCAGAGGCTGCCTCTAACCCATTTTATTTAATGGCGCCTAACTGGATGCTGTATCCGTTAATCATATTGGCTACTATGGCCGCTGTTATTGCCTCACAGGCCGTTATTTCAGGTGCTTTTTCAGTATCAAGACAAGCCTTATTACTCGGTTATTTACCTCGTATGGACGTTGAACACACCTCCGAAAGCCAAGAAGGGCAAATTTATATTCCCCGCGTGAATTGGGGCTTAATGATACTAGTCATGGCTTTAGTAATAGGCTTTGGAACATCAGGCGATTTAGCCGCTGCATACGGCATTGCGGTAACTGGCGACATGGTCATCACAACTATCTTAGCCGCCATTGTTTTCAGACAATTATGGCATTGGAGTTTGTTAAAAACAGGCTTGTTGATTGCCATATTCTTAACCATAGACCTTGCCTTTTTTACCGCTAATATCATTAAAATTCCTGATGGTGGTTGGTTCCCTATTTTAATGGGTGTTGTGATATTTACCTTGATGGCCACTTGGAAACAAGGCAGGAATTTACTGTTTAGAACACTTAAATCTGAATCGATGGACTTAATACCATTTGTAGAAGCCATTTCTGCACACCCACCAACACGTGTGTATGGCAATGCTGTTTTCTTAACCCCAAACTTACAAGGTGTACCACACGCTCTATTGCACAATTTAAAGCACAATAAAGTACTACATGAAAAAGTCGTTTTACTAGCCGTACGCACAGAAAACGTACCGCATATTCCGCAAGAAGAACGAATAAAAGTAGAGGATTTAGGCAATCATTTCTACCGTGTTACCATGTATTATGGTTTTAAAGATGAAGAAAATATTCCTGCAGATTTGCAACTATGTCAAAGCTTTGGCTTACAGCTAGAAGAAATGGAAACTTCTTATTTTGTAGGTAAAGAAAGTTTAATTCCTTCAGATACTTCTGAAATGCCTTTTTGGAAGCTTAAATTATTTATTGGCATGTTTAGAAATGCTGATAGTGTGATTAATCAATTTAAACTACCAGCCAATCGAGTGGTTGAATTAGGTGCACAAGTCACGCTATAAATAGCACTTGTAAACTAATGTTAATTTCAATATATTGGAATTTAATATTCAGCGTTATCTAGTTATCCTTAGTCAGTTTTGAATGTTAATCAAATAAGAATCAGGAATCACCATGAAACTGCAATCTTTTATCTCTGTACTAATAGGTGCTATTTTAGTCACTTCATGTGCTACTAGCACAAAAACAGGCGCCTCTGGCGTAGCACGCAAGCAGTTTTTGATGCTACCAGCAAGCCAAGTGAATAAGATGTCTGCACAAAGCTATACAGCAACGCTTAAAGATGCTCAGAACAAAAAAATACTCAACACAGACCCTAAAGCACTTGAGCGTGTTAGAGGTATTTCAAATCGATTAATTGCGCAAACCCATATATTTAGAGAAGATGCTAAAAATTGGGCTTGGGAAGTTAACGTTGAACAAAATGAGCAAGTGAATGCATACTGCATGCCGGGTGGCAAAATTATGGTACTCACAGGGCTCATTGAAAAACTCAATGCAACGGATGATGAATTAGCCGCTGTAATTGGCCATGAAATTGCTCACGCCTTGCGTGAACATGGTCGCGAACGTATGTCGCAAGCTTATGTTCAGCAATTTGGTCTACAAGCACTTGCCGCCTATATTGGCGGAGGCGCAGCAGGGAATGCAGTCATGCAAGGTGCTAGCTTGGGTAGTAACTTATTTTTTGCACTACCCAATGGCCGTGAGCAAGAGCGTGAGTCTGATCGAATTGGTTTAGAATTAGCTGCACGCGCTGGCTTTAATCCAAATGCTGCAGTGAGTTTGTGGCAAAAAATGGATGGTCTTGGAGGTAGCAAACCCCCCGAATTTTTTAGTACTCACCCATCAAGCCAAAATCGTATTAAAGACCTCAATGCCATGATACCTGACATGATGCCCTTATATATAGCCGCTCAAAAACAATAAGCAAACCGCCAAACATTAAAATATGAACGTTCAAATTGATGTTTCTAATTTACAAATGGGCATGTATGTCACAGAGTTAGACCGCCCTTGGTCAGATACCAATTTTATGTTTCAAGGTTTTTTAATTGAAACAGAAGCACAACTTAATGAATTAAAAGCCCAGTGCAGTTATGTGATTGTTTCACAAGAAAAATCTTTAGATGGTTTATTTGAATTAGAAGATAGTAAACCTTCCGAAAAAAAACATATCATTAAAAAAACCACGGCTGCGATTCAAGAAATTGAAGAGTTTGATGATCAAACTAGCCCCGTTAAAAAGGGTGGCTTATTTTCATCGATTAAACAAATCGGTAAAGACCTCATTAAATTTAAATCGAATAAACAGCAAAATCTCAGTACAAGCTACACCATCCAGTTTGAAGAAGAACAAAAAGAAGCCGAAGACAAACGTAAACAAGTAGTCAATGTCATTCGAAAAACTTATGCCGCAAAAGATGGTTCAACCACGGTCATTGCTGACTATCCTGTCAAAACAACTTTAGAAGAAGAATTAAAGTCTGCCAAAAAAGCAGCGGAATCTCTCAACAAGCAAATTGCTGATAGCTTTATGCTTGAAATGACCAGTGCAGACTTAAGCGATAGAATTGATATTGCTAAAGATATTTTAAATGACGTGGTGGATAGTATTATCCGTAACCCTAATGCCATGCTATTAATCAATAGCATGAAATCAGTTGATGACCTCACTTACCGTCATGCGATGGATATGTCGATTATGATGGTAAGCTTTGGCAGGCAATTAGGTATACCTAAAAGGGAACTCAACGAAATTGCGCTGGGTGGTTTACTGCATGATATTGGTAAGTCAAAAATTGACAAGAATATTATTAAGAAACCACAAAGACTCAATGCACAAGAATATGCTGAAGCACAAAAACACGTTGAATATGGTCTTGAAATTGTCAAAGATATTGCTGGTTTGGGAGAAGTGTCAAAAGCCATTATTGAACTTCATCACGAACGTTATGATGGTAAAGGCTACCCAAGGCATCTTAGCGGTGAAAACATTGGTTTATATGGAAGTATGGCTGGCATTGTAGAAACCTATGCCAGCATGACTGCAAACTTACCTTATGCAGAAGCCAGATCTTCTTCTAAGGCAGTGAGTGTGTTGGTGGCGTTGCGCGGTAAAGCATTTCAATCCGAAATGGTTGATCAATTTATTCAAGTGGTCGGCGTTTATCCAGTAGGCTCAATTGTGCAACTGAATACGGGGGAAGTAGGCATTGTCATTAAACAAAATAAGCTGTGGCGATTAAAACCGATTATCACCTTAGTATGTGACCATAATGGAACCCCATTACAGCGGCAACGTACCGTCGATTTAGTGCGCGATGTTGACCCTGATACCCAAGCACCGCTATCAATCTCAACAGAGTTGCCGGCGGGTAGCTTTAACATAGATCCCAAAAACTTCTTCTTATAATGCTTAGCAACACTATCTCGCTTCGAGATCGTCAACTTCTTCAAGAGGTTCATGCCTTACTTGCAGAAAATAGCCCGTTACTATGCTCAGATTTTTATCAATTGTTGGATAGTGTTGGTATCGATATCAATCACCCAGTGACGAGAGCCTTCAATCAGTTATTACTGGGAGATTTGACAGCCCTATTGGGCTATTTTAATGCGCAACCAACGATAGCACCAAAAATCGTCATTCAAATTTTTAGCCAGTATGGGGCTTGTTTAGCACGTCGCATTCCTATGCTGTTAAAAGATGCAAATCAAGCGCGCATTGCCCTAGAGTCTTCCCGTAGGTTATGTTTTGCAATCCTTCAGGAAATATTTCCGGATCAACCCTACTTAAGCGATGAATCGACAGTTATCGATAGCTCACAGCCTAGACTTTTTGAGCAAGCGAATGTACAAGAAAATGATGTATTTATTGCTAATACGAACAATTTGTTAAAAGAATACAACGGTCAATCTAAGATAGTCGTGCTAGCTGTGCGCTTTGAGTTCAATGTTGAATCAGCCAAAATTATTTCAGCAGTCACTGAACAACTGGCGCTAAGGTTGCGTGAAGCCATACGTAAAGATGACTTAATTGTTCAATTTTCTATGCGACGCTGGGGCATCTGTCTACTCAATATTGATTCCGAAAGTTTAGCAATTTTGGCGGTGAATAAAATACATCGTTTGTTTGAAAATGTATTAATGCACCACAAAAAACCCATTCTTGCCAGCCCATATATTGGTGTTGCATTATCCGACCATGTACTCAATGATGCCTCAAAACTTTTGACCGCAGCCTTTAAAAGTGCCGTAAACGCACAAACCAATAATACCCATTACGCCATTTATGATGTGATTAAAGAGTTAGAAACGAAACGCTTAACGCGTTTAGCTGAAGACTTAAAAACCGCCATTTTTGAAAATGATTTGGAATTGTACTTTCAACCAAAATATTCTATCTCAAATAAAAAAATTGTTGGCCTCGAAGCCCTATTGCGCTGGAACCGCCCCCAAGGGCAAGCCAATTTGGCTGCAGTATTTGAGGTGATAGAAAAGAATGACTTATTAGAAGAATTTACCACTTGGCTATTTCAAACAGCTTTTAGGCAATTAAAAGAGTTTTTACAACTAGGCATTGATATTAAACTTAGTATTAATATCGTGCCGCAAAATCTCAATAACCCAAACTTTATTAATGCCTTGCAAAATATTATTAAAATTTGGACCCCTCCACTTGATAAGGTATTGATTGAGATTACTGAAGGCAGCATGATGTCTGATGCACAACATACCATTCAAGCACTGACTAAACTTAGAGAGCTTGGCGTTAAGCTTTCACTGGATGACTTTGGAACAGGCTATTCCTCGCTTTCTTACTTAAGCCGCTTGCCTATACAAGAAATTAAAATTGACCAGTCATTTGTCAGAAATATGTTTAACTCTGAGCGTGATGAGGCGATTGTCAGAACCATTATTGAACTTGCCAATAACTTCAAACTAGATTTAGTTGCAGAAGGTGTTGAAGACCAAAAAACAGCGCTTCGTATTGCTGAACTGGGTTGCGATATCATTCAAGGCTTTTGGATTAGCCGCCCGATTAGTGGCGCAGACCTCATTAAGTGGGTTAATACGGATACGCAAGCCATTTGGCAAAGAAAATCGTCTTAATTTTTTAAAACCGTCTTATTTTTTTAGGTATCGCTACAAAATTGTTGTAATTACCTGCGTCAATCGGACTTTCCTAGTAAAATAACGTTTTTGAATTTTTATCATTTTGGAAACTCATC